>JAKADE010000385.1 GCA_021820785.1 Pseudomonadota bacterium | reverse complement strand
GGCATCCACGCCAAAGTCCGTTCATATCGATCCATTTTTCAGCCGCATGGAGGCGCACAGGCATCCAGGATGAAGACATCGCTGCCGCTGTACATTTTGCGCGCAAGATAGGAGTCTAGAGGCTGCAGCCCGAACTCGAACAGGAGTGCTGCTCAGGAGGCCGCCGGATGACTGAGAACGTTGCGATCACCGCGCGAGGTCTGAAAAAAATCTTCAACCACCAGCGGGTGCTCGATCATTTGGACTTGACCATCGAGCGCGGCGAGACGATCGGCTTGCTCGGGTCCAATGGCGCGGGGAAGACGACACTCTTGAAATCACTGCTCGGTCTACTGGCTGTAGACGGGGGTCGTTGTACTGTTCTGGGTGAACCATCCACGTCACTATCGCCCGCGGCCCGTGCGCAAATCGCCTACGTCCCTCAGCATCCCGGCCAGTTCGCCTGGCTCACCGGGAAGGCCATGCTGCACTACGTTTCGAACTTTTATCCCGCGTTCGATTGGACGTATGCCCAGGAACTTGTGGCGCGTTGGAAACTCGCGCTTGCAACGCCGATCGGAGTCCTCTCGCCCGGACAGCAGCAGCGGCTTTCGATTGTCCGGGCCCTTGCGATCCGGCCGGAACTTCTCGTGCTCGATGAGCCGATTGCGAGCCTCGATCCGGCCACCCGCATTGCCGTCATCGACGAACTCTCGAATGAGCGAAAGCGCAGGCCCCTGACGGTGATCTTCTCGTCTCACCTCATTGGAGATCTCGAACGGTTCTGTTCCCAATTTGCAGTGCTCGCCGGCGGGAAAATAGCGGTCATGGAGCATGTCGCCTGGTTCAAAACTCGCGTCCGGGTGACCCTCGAGGGCAACGAATCGACCCTCGAACAGTTGCCGATTCCTCGAGCGGCGATCGTGCGCAAGATCCGCGACGGCTTGCGTGCAGCTGTCGTGGCGCGTGACGACGCCGCAGCGCTGTCGGCCGCGCTGCCAGTGCGGATACGGATGGCCATTGATGAATTGGATGTCGAAGCCCTCGCCTCGGAGTGGATGCAGTGATGCGCTCCGTGCGCCTTCTGTGGCGCCTTTTGCTCTTCAGGCCACTCGTTCTGGTCCTGCTCATCCTCCTCTACGGTGCCGCGGCCTTATTGCTCGTGAAGTTCGGTTCGCACAAAGGCGCAGTCGGCGCCGCCCCGCTGGCGGCGTTCGCCGTAGGGGGACTCTCGGCGGTGCTGACAGAGCGCATTGCGCGATTCTCGCGTGAATCGGGCGTCATCGGATTACCGGATCACGCGCGCGCCATGCAGCGTGTCCAAGGAGGGTTTCTAGCGGTCTTTGCCGCGGTGCCGGTGTGCTCGGCCATTCTCCTCGGCGCGCCGCCGCTTGGGGCCACCGCGGCTATCCTGGTTGCGACCAGCATCGGGATCGTATTCGCCACTTACAGGGTCGCAGCGATCGTTCTGGTCGTCCTGAGCGGTCAGGTCCTTCCGAGATCACAATGGATGCACGAGCCGGTCGTTCAGGCGATCGCGATCGCCGCAAGTGGTGTGCTCCTGTGGCGATGGTTCGATCTACCGACGAACGCGGAGCGGGGCGGCGGACGCACAAACGCAAGATTGGCAGATGCGAGACATGAGCGTCGACATCGCTCGGTGCCGGCGCAAGACACGATGCGTCAGGAGCCGCTGGCCGGTGCAGAGGGCCTGGCAGCACAGCCGGTCTCCGCGGGTGCTCACACCGACCTGGGGGTTCCCTCGCTCCTGGCAGTCGGGTTGGGCTACAACATCACGACGAACTGGCGTGGCCAACTCTATGGCTTCGGCATCGCGCTCGCCATCCTGGCCGCCTGGCAGCTGCTGCATCGGCAAGCGCCGAACCCGTTCGCGTACACGTGTGTGACGGCGGTGTGCTGCATGGGCATCGTGGGTCGTCTGCAGCATATCCTGCGGCGATGGATGGGGTCTGCGCATGAGCAGGCTCTGCTCCGACTGGCGCCCCAGTGGCCCGGGCCCCGGCTCATCAAGAGGGCATTCATCGGCAGTACTCTCAGGGTGCAGCGCGGGACCATTGCAGTCTGGGCGAGTGCGTCCGTGGCCGCCAGGGCCTTAGGATGCATCGACGGGCAGGAGGTCGCTCTCGGATTTTTCGCCATGCTCGCAACTTCGTTGGCGTTCACCCCCGCGGCCTGGGCTGTGCTTGCGCAGCGTCGGATTCGTGAGACGAACTTGCCGACGATTCTTTGCGTACTGATGGTTGGCGTGGGAACCGTGGTGGCTTTTTCAGCCCGCCACAGCCTCAACGTTGCGTTCCTGATCGGTGTTCTGCTGATGGCGGGTCCGCTCGTGGTCGCGCTCGCGTGGTACGCACTTGTTCCGCTGCGGTTTCCAGTGAACGTCGACGCGCGGGCTCTTCAGGGCAAACTCTAAACGGAAGGTCGCACGGGGCGCTGCAATTCAGTGATGATGAGCATGCATCATTACTTGCTGTTCGTTCTGGCCGCCATTGCACTCATTCTGGTGCCGGGGCCTGACATGCTGTACATGCTGGGTCGATGCGTCGCGCAGGGGCGGCGCGCCGGCATGCTCTCGGCCATTGGGTCCAATCTCGGCGGCTACGTACACATCACCGCTGCCGTGCTCGGGCTCTCGGCGATTCTCGCAGCCTCGGCTACGGCATTCACGGTCGTAAAATGGGCCGGTGCGGCCTATCTCGTATACCTCGGGATCAGCACGCTCCGGCGCAAACAGGGACCGGTAGCGATCGGCGCATCATCCGTGCCGCTGCTCGCGCGGACGATCCTATGGCAGGCATTCCTCAGCGACGTACTCAACCCTAAAGTGGCGCTGTTCTTCCTTGCGCTTCTGCCTCAATTCGTTAATCGTCGGGCACCCCACCCGGCATTACAGATTCTGGTGCTTGGCCTGACGGTAAGCCTGATCGCGCTGCCGACGAACCTCGTAATCGTCTGGTGGGCGGATCGCATCACAGGAACGCTGCGCCGCAACGCCGAGGTCTCCCGGTGGCTGCATAAAGGACTCGGGGTATTATTCATCGCACTCGGTCTGCGCATCGCTGCCGAGCGAATCTGAGCGCGTTGCGGCGCTGGAGTGCCGCGGGGTGAACGTCCGGTCCGCGAATCAGACAGCGGGCTGCGCATGCTCCCCCCCGCCCGGTTGGCGGGGAGCATGCGTGCCGGTCCGATTCACCGAATATTCGCGATGAGTGCCACGCAGAGGATGATGCCAGCGGCCAGCGCCACGGCGCGCCACCAGGGTGCGAAATACGGGTCCTGGGCCGGTCCACTTACTGTCTTGCGACCATGGATCATTGCCGGAACCAGACGCTCTTTACGCACCCAGCGATACACGGCGATGGCCGTCAGATGGATGGCCACCACGACCAGTAGCAGGTCGAAATTCGCGGCGTGCCAATGGGCGAAGCGGCGGCCCGTGCTGTAAGAGATCCATCTCGAGAGCGGCCCGGAGGCAAAACCGTCGACATTGACGGCAAACAGGCCGAACGTTGTTTGCGTCAGCAGCAGACCGACCATGGCGAGAATGCTCAGTGCGCCGAGCGGATTGTGGCCGAGGGACGCTGTACCTGTGTCGTCATGGCGTCCGAAGAGTTTGCGCACGTACCGAACCGTCGCCCTCGGCCCTCGCACGAATTGACTGAACCGGGAGGTCTCGGCGCCCCAGAACCCCCAGGCCAACCGGAACCACACCGCGGCAAGCATTCCGTAGCCTGCGAGCCGGTGCCATTGCATGTGATCGCTCTTCGCAGTCCACCAGCAGACCACGAACAGCGTCACGATCGACCAATGTGCGAGCCGGGTCGGCAGGTCCCAGACCCGGACCTGCCGGGCCGCCGTCAGGCGTTCTGCCACGGCGGACTACCACCAGCTGCCGTGGGCGCGAAACCGGCTGTGGCAACTGCCGCAGGCGTGACCGAGTGCCCGCGCATTCAGCATCAGAGCGTGCCGATCGTGGCGCGCGGCGGCCTGGGTCAGGCCC
>JAKADE010000384.1 GCA_021820785.1 Pseudomonadota bacterium | reverse complement strand
GCAGCACCCGATCGGGCTTCATGCGCAGGCAGGCCTCGAGGAGCTGCTTCGGGGAGACGCGCGAGAGGCCCTGCCCGTCCTTGCTGTAAAAGAGGCGCACGTGGTTCGGATGAGCGTCGAGTCTCAATTCCGGGGCATCCTCGATGGTGATCAGCCGCTCTTCGGAGGGAATTTCCGCAATCAGCGCCTTGGTCCAGGTCGTCTTGCCCGAACCCGTGGGACCCGAGACGATGATGTTGCGGCGGCTGTGCACGGCGAGACGCAGGAACGCCTCGTACCGATGCGCTTCGAGCAACGCACGCAGTTCACGCTCGACGGCGTCGCCAGACCGTCGGGCAACGCGCGTCTCGCGCAACGATCCCTGCCCGGAGAGTGCCTCGATGGTCCACAGCGTATGCGCAGGCCGGCGGATGTTGACCGCGACGGATCCGGTCGGGGTCACCGGCGGCATGGCGATTTGCACGCGCTCGCCGCCTGGCAGCGCACCGCACAAGAGCGGATGAGATTCGTCGATGCGCTGATGCGTATGGTGCGCCACCAGTTTCGCGAAGCGCCGGCACCACTCGAAATCCGCCGCCGGCAGGGGCTCGCGGCTCCAGCCCTCACGGGTCTCGAGGAACGCCTCCCCCGGGCGATTGATGCACAGCTCCGTCAGACCCGGCCGCGCCAGCAGCGGCTCGAGCACGCGCAGGGTCAGCTGCAACGCCGAGGCGTCCGGACCACCAGCCGGCGTCGCGGAAGGCAGATCAGTGAGTGCGCAATGCATATACGGACCTGAAGTCCACGTCGCGCGCGACCAACACCTCGATGCGCTGCCCGTTGGGCACTCTGATGGTCGGGGGAATGTCCTCGGTTCCCCGCAGCGTATCGGCGAGCACGTTCTCGCCGGCGCTCGGATCGAGGATCACCGCGTTCGCGGAACGCTGCACCTGCGACTGCACGAGACCGGTGAGCGTCGAGACCATCAGCGCCGCACCGAAGCGCTGCCAGAAGTGCCGGTCGACCGTACCGGTCAATCCGGAGCGACCGAGCGCATCGGCTGCGGGAGAGTCCAGGCGCACGATCACGCCCCCGGGGGTGCGCGCCTGTGTCCATATGACGAACACCCGCGCCATGCCCTGGCGCACCTCACCGCGGGTCTGTCCGATCAGCAGCGTTCCGCGCGGCAGCAACACCACCGTACCGTCGGCGCTGAACGTATCGGTCGAAGTGATGCAGATCGTCATGCCCGGCAGCGTCGAATCGATCGCCGTCTCGAGGGTGCAATCGATGAACGTGCCCTTCGCGAGCAGCAACCGCTGCTGCGGCAGCAAGTGCGCCCGTGTCGCACTCATGCGGGTCGGACGCAACAGCGCCTGGAGTCTCGAACCGGATGTTCCGCGGTGCGAAAAATCCCGGCGATGCCCGTGAAACGGGCGCCCCCCAGGGTGCCGGACTCCCGCGCGAGTGGCTGGCGGCGCCTCAATCAGCACCGCGCCGGTGAACCTGCGCTCGCGCGCCGCGGGCACGCGCGGCGGCCGGGTCGAGGCAGAGTGCATGGGCGGATGATGGGCACGCAAGGCCGCCCAGCGCGCCAGCACCGCGAGCGGTATCGCCGGGGCGTGCAGCCCGCCGAGATCCCGCAGGGCAGGCGTGAGCGGTCGGGGGGCGGGAATGACTCCGAGCGGCGGCGGAATCCCGACGGGCTCCGGTTGCCGCACCACCCCTTGCCGCACCGACGCGCCGGTCTGCTCGTGCAGCACGCGACTGTAGTACCAGGTCAGCATTGCCCCGGCGACCCCGATGGCCAACGCACCTGCGAGCAGCGCGTTCATGCGCGCCTGCAGGGAGCGCGTGCGAACCGCCAGTGTCGGGCCCCGTTCGCCGTTGACTGTCGCGCTTTCCCCGGCCGGTGTGTCCGATCGGACCGTCGCCCCGCGGGGGACTCTCGCAGCGCAGCGCGCGCGCAGCCTGCGCAACCATAGCCCGAGCATCAGCGCGCGCCTCCGCGTCCCATGACGGGCCGCCTCCGGCCCCGCGTCACGCGCCACACCCGCGGGGAGATCGTCCCGGAGGGCAGTCGACGGCCCGAACCGGCAAATCCCTTGTTCACGATGCAACCGGAGAGCCGGCCGCGGCGCAGGATGAAACGCCGGGCGATGCGGTGAATGACCATCTGATCGGCCCGCATGTCGAAATTGACCACGGACTCGCTGCCGTCGGCGTTGCGCACGAACACCGCCGGCAGAGGCTCACGCGACGGAAACACCAGGTGGGTCTCGACCCCGTCGTCCCAGGCGGCCGTCGGTCGCAGCGCGCGCGGCCCGCAATACCAGTAGTTGGTGTTGCGCGCCCGCGTCTGCTCGGCGCGAGACAGGTCCCGAGCCACGGCAGTGCGCTGCCGACGGGCCGCAGACGCCCGCGCTCGCCTGTGCGGATACACGAACCGCAGCGCGTAGAGCGTCGTCTGAGGAACGGTGGGCACCGCGCGGCCGACTCGATAGCTGAAGACGTACGTGCGGCGGTTGGTGAGCACCGTCAGATCCGTCGCCACGCGCGCGGCACGCGGCTTGATGAACAGGTGATTCGATGCCGCAGCGATGCGGATGGCCTTGGCGTCCCCGACCCCCAGGCCACGGAATCGCTCCCCGGGTGCAAATTGCAGGTCGATCTCGTACCCGGCCACGCCCTCGAGGTGGTAGATGCGATTGGCCGCATACCGCACGTAGCGAATCTGAGGCGCCGCGAACGGCACCCGTGCACGGTGTGCTGCGCCGTGCCCCCCGGTCGCGGCGCCGGCGCGACCGGTCGCGAACAACACGACGAGGCCGCAGACCACCCCAGCCGATCGCGACCCGCTCACGGCTGCCTCCGCCGGCGCGAGGCCACAGGCGCCGAGCCGAGCGTCTCACGCTCCAGTTCCAAGGCCGTCACCTCGAATCCGAGCGGATTCCAGCGGCGCGCGGCAGCGTGCGCCGGCGCACCCGTGAACCGGTAGCCGACCGTCGCAATCCACTGCCGGCGGCTGCGCACCGTGCCCCCCGGTTGACGGGAGATGCGCTCGAAGCGCACCTGAGCCAGACGGCCGCCGCCGAGGGCGTGGCCGAGGAAGCTCACCGCCTCGATGCGCACCCCGACGCTGCTGCCGTCGCGATGGATATTGAGCGGGGAGTGCGGGTTGCCTCGGGCCCACCGCGCGTACAGCGCCTCGTTCATGTGGCTGGAGTTGAACACGCCGCAGTGCTGATAGTCGGCTGCGGCCATGGCGTAATCGAATCGCTCGCACACCGAGATGTAGCGCATCAGGAAATACCGGGCGATAGTCGCGCCGAAGGTATCCCCGCCCCGGTACGGCGGCAGCACATCGACCGCACCCGTACGGGCATCGACCCGGATCAGATACGGCTCGATGCGCTGCAGCGGCATCATGGCCGCAATCGCCAGCGCGAGCGCGAGCACGCACAGGCTGGCACCGGTGGCGACACGCCATGCGCGGCGCGCGCTCAGCTGCGTTTGCAGCGCGCGCTCGGTGTCCCACGTCACGGCTTCCTCCAGATACCCGCGCAGTGAAGGGTCGGCGCTCATGTCCGGGGGCTCCGGCCGGTGCGCACTCCGGTCGTGGATAGCGGCGTGTGGGGGGCCACGCGCGGGGCAACCGCCACCGGCCGGTTGATCGGCACCAGCCGTCCCGAGCAGCTCGGTCCGGACGCGCACCCGGCGAGCAGCATCATCAGGCACATCGTTCCCAGAACTCTCATGAGCGCCTCCGCAAAGTCCTGATCTGCACCGTTCATTCCGACTCGCCGGACTGTGCCGCCTCACGGCGGCGCAGCCGCGAGCGCGCTGCAGCGCTCAGCGCCACGACGGCGCCGCTCGCCACGGGGGCGACGTAACTTGCACCGGCCACGAGCGGGCTGGCCGCCGTGCGCATCGTCCGGCTCATCAGTCCAAAGGTACTGAGCGCAATACCGCCGGACAGCCCCGCGGCGATCGGCATCACCTGGCGCATGAACAGGAACACC
>JAKADE010000383.1 GCA_021820785.1 Pseudomonadota bacterium | reverse complement strand
TCGGCATGAGCAATGCGGTCAATCTGACCGATGGCCTGGACGGCCTCGCCATCATGCCGGCGGCGCTGGTGTCCGCCGCGCTCGGCATCTTCGCGTATGCGAGCGGCAATGCCGTCTTCGCCCATTATCTCGAGATCCCGATGATCCCGGGCGCAGGCGAACTGCTCATCTTCTGCTCGGCGCTCTCCGGCGCGGGCCTCGGGTTTCTCTGGTTCAACGCCTATCCGGCCCAGGTCTTCATGGGCGACGTCGGGGCGCTCGCGATCGGCGCGGCGCTCGGGGTGATCGCCGTCATGGTGCGCCAGGAACTCGTGGCGCTGGTGATGGGCGGGGTGTTCGTGCTCGAAACCGCCTCGGTGATCCTGCAGGTGGCCTCGTTCAAGCTCACCGGGCGGCGCATCTTCCGCATGGCACCGCTGCACCATCACTTCGAACTGAAGGGCTGGGCGGAGCCGAAGGTCATCGTGCGCTTCTGGATCATCTCGCTGATCCTCGTGCTGGCCGGACTGGCGACGCTGAAATTGCGATGAGTGAGAGCAGCCACAAACCTGCGACCGCCGTCATCGCCGGCCTCGGGCGAACCGGACTGTCGTGCGCGCGCTACCTGCGGGCGCACGGCTGGCGCATTGCGGTGACCGATACGCGGGCCGCGCCGCCGGGCCTCGAGGCGCTGCGCGCGCTCGATCCGGGCATCGAGGTGCGCACCGGCGGACTCGATGTCGCGCTGCTCGATCAGGCGGTGTGCGTGGTCGCCTCGCCGGGGCTCGCGCTCGAGCTGCCTTTTTTCTCGGAAGCCCGCCGCCGCGGCCTCGAGGTCTTCGGTGACGTCGAACTGTTCGCGCGTGCCGCCGCGGCACCCGTCGCCGGCATCACGGGGACGAACGGCAAGAGCACGGTGACGACGTTGCTTGGGCGCATGGCCCGGCGCGCCGGCGTGCAGGTGCGCGTCGGCGGCAACCTCGGGGAGCCGGCCCTCGATCTGCTCGGGGCGGCCGAACGGGCCGACCGGCCGACCGAGCTGTACGTGCTCGAGCTCTCGAGCTTCCAGCTCGACACGACGCAGTCGCTCGACCTGAAGGCCGCCACGGTGCTGAACGTGACGGCCGACCACCTCGACCGCTACCCCTCGATCGAGGCGTATGCGCTCTCCAAGGCGCGCATCTTCGAGCGCTGCGATATCGCGGTGGTCAATCTCGACGATCCGCTCGTGACGCGCATGACGCGCGCCGGGCAGCGCACGCTCGGCTTTTCGGTCCGCGGCGCGGCCGCGGCAACCTACGGCATCCTCGATCTCGGCGAGCGATGGCTCGCACGTCGAGGCGAGCCCCTGCTGCCGCTCGCCTCGATGCGTCTGCGCGGGCTGCACAATGCCGCCAACGCCCTCGCCGCACTCGCGCTCGGCGAGGCGCTCGAGCTGCCGCCCGAGGCCATGGTGGAGGAACTGCGCGAGTTCCCGGGGCTCGCGCACCGTTCGCAGTGGGTCGCCGAGGTCGCCGGCGTCACCTACATCAACGACTCCAAGGGCACCAACGTGGGTGCGACGCTGGCGGCGGTGGGCGGACTGGACGGCCCGCTCGTGCTGATCGCCGGCGGCGACGGCAAGAACCAGGACTTCACGCCGCTCGCCGCGGCGCTGCGCGGCAAGACCCGCCACGGGGTGCTGATCGGGCGGGATGCGCCGCGGCTCGCGCACGCGCTCCAGGGCGTGTGTTCGCTCGAGACTTGCGATTCCATGGACGCGGCGGTACGCGCTGCGGCGCGCGCGGCGCATGCGGGCGATACGGTGCTGCTGTCCCCGGCCTGCGCCAGTCTCGACATGTTTCGGGATTACGCGCACCGCGGCGACGCGTTCGCCGCGGCGGTCGAGGCACTCAGCTCATGAGCGCCGTGGAACGAAACCCGATGTCCTTCGCCCGCTCGAGCGGACGCGGCCGGGTCATCTACCTCGATACCGTCACTCTCGCGCTGGTGCTCGCCATCCTGCTGTTCGGGCTGATCATGATGACCTCGGCGTCGATCTCGATCGCCGCGCAGTACACCGGCCAGCCGTTCTTCTTCCTCGAACGTCAGCTGATCGCCGTGGCGATCGGGGTGGCCGGCGCGGTCTTCGTGTTCACCTTCAAGTGCGAGCGGCTCGAGCGACTCTCGCCGTGGCTGATGATCGCCGCGATCGTGCTGCTGCTGGCCGTGCTGGTGCCGGGGCTCGGGTTGCGCGTCAACGGCGGGCGGCGCTGGCTGCACCTCGCCGGGTTCAGCTTCCAGATCTCCGAACTCGCCCGGGTCCTGGTGCTGGTGTACATCGCCAGCTACGCGGCGCGCCGCCAGGACGAGCTGCGCGAGAGTTTCGCCGGCCTCGTCAAGCCGCTCGCCCTGCTGGCGCTGATCGCGGCGCTGCTGCTCGGGGAGCCGGACTTCGGCGCCGCGACCGTCATGTTCGCCGCCGGCTTCGGCATGCTGTTCCTCGCCGGGGCGCGTCTGCGCTACGTGATCATGCTGACGCTCGTCGCGGCGCTCGCGTTCGGGGTGCTCGCGGTGACCTCGGCGTACCGGTTGCGACGCATCACCGGATTCATCAACCCCTGGGCCTCGCCCTACGGCAGCGGCTTTCAGCTGACGCAGTCGCTGATTGCGATCGGCCGCGGCAAGTGGTTCGGCGTCGGACTCGGCAACAGCGTGCAGAAGCTGTTCTACCTGCCCGAGGCGCATACCGACTTCCTGTTCGCCGTGCTCGCCGAGGAACTCGGCCTCGCCGGGGTGCTGCTGACGATCGGCCTGTTCGTGGGGCTCGTCTGGCGGGCCTTCCACATCGCCACGCTGGCCGGGCGCGCCGGTCTGACGTTCCAGCGGCTGCTCGCCGCGGGATTCGGGCTCTGGCTC
This sequence comes from Pseudomonadota bacterium, assembly GCA_021820785.1. The sequence continues at coordinate 1,126 of JAKADE010000383.1, read as the reverse complement.
GGCATGCAGACCTTCATCAACATCGGGGTGAACATGGGCGTCCTGCCGACCAAGGGACTGACCCTGCCGATGATGAGCTACGGACGATCCAGCATGATCATGACGCTGGTGTGGGTCGGGCTGCTGCTGCGCATCTATCACGAGACGCTGATCGAGAGCCGCGGGGCGGCCCGGCGGCGCGCCGAGGAGCCGGCGTGAAGGGCCCGATCCTCATCATGGCGGGCGGTACCGGCGGGCACGTGTTCCCGGCGCTCGCGCTCGCTCGCGCGCTGCGTGCCGGCTCGGTCGAGGTCGTGTGGCTCGGCACGCGGCGCGGCATCGAGGCGCGTCTGGTGCCGGCAGAGGGGATTGACATCGAATGGCTGTCGGTGGGCGGGCTGCGCGGCAAGGGCTGGAAGACACGCCTCGCAGCCCCCTGGCGCCTCGCCGTGGCGCTCTGGCAGGCGCTCGGGGTGATGCGCCGCCGCCGCCCGCGCGTGGTGGTGGGCCTCGGCGGGTTCGTCACCGGCCCCGGCGGCGTCGCCGCGTGGCTGACGCGCCGGCCGCTGCTGATCCACGAGCAGAACGCCGTGGCGGGGTTCACCAACCGGGCGCTCGCACCGCTCGCGCGCGAGGTGTTCGAGGCCTTCCCCGGCAGCTTCGGAGCGAAAGTGCGGGCGCGGACCATCGGCAACCCGGTGCGCCAGGAGATCGCCGCGCTCGCCCCGCCGCGCCAGCGGCTCGCCGGTCGCGGCCCGGCCATGCGGATCCTGGTCATCGGTGGCAGTCAGGGCGCGGTGCGGTTGAACACCATCGTACCGCAGGCGCTCGCGCGTGCCGCGGCGAGCGGCGCGATTGAAGTGCGTCACCAGGCCGGTGAGCGCTGGATCGAGACGTGCCGGGACAGCTATGCCGCGGCCGGCGTCGCAGCCGACGTCCAGCCGTTCATCGCCGACATGGCCGAAGCCTATGCCTGGGCGGATCTGGTGATCTGCCGGTCCGGAGCGCTCACGGTCTCGGAGCTCGCCGCGGCCGGCCTCGCCGCGGTGTTGGTGCCGTTCCCGGCCGCCGTCGACGATCACCAGACGCGCAACGCCGAGCTGCTGGTGCGCCAGGGCGCCGCGGTGCTGCTGCCGGAGCGCGAACT
>JAKADE010000382.1 GCA_021820785.1 Pseudomonadota bacterium | reverse complement strand
TTCTGGAGCATGACGGCCCATGATGCGAGTGTTCGCGCGGTTCACAACCGCACCTACGTCGCCTATCGCACCGCGCTCGAATCGATGCTCGGGGAGCTGTCCGGCTCAAACGGAACGCCGGCGTTCAAATTGCGGCCGGCCGCCATCGCGCTCTCGGCCTTGCTCGATGGCCTGTGGATCGAAGCCAGCATGAACCCACGCACGTTCAAGCCGGCCGAAGCCGTCGCATTGTGCGAAGACTGGATCAGTGCCCTCAGCCAAGGTGCGTTCCCGAGTCTGCTCGGCACGTCGCCAGCACCCGCGGCGGCCCGGCGCCGTCCCCGCACGCCCCGCGGCCACGGCTGACCCACACGCAGCTCAGAACTCGCGACCGCCGTCGCCGGCAAAGATCAGACTGCAGCAGGTGACTGCACCCTCGGCTTTTTCCAGCTCAGAGACGTCGACCACACGGACCTGCACGCCACGGCGGCGCAGCCGCTCCGCAGTGCGTGGTTTGGAGGCCGGATACATCACCTCGCCGCCGAGCAGCAGCGCATTGGCGCCGAGCGGCTCGGCGGGATCGACCTCGATCCACTTGAACCCGCGAAAGGATTCAGGCGCGATGTACTCGGGATTGACCAGCACCGTCTCCGGGGCCACCAGGGTCACGGCGCTCTTCAGATGCAGACAGCCGTGCACTGGAATCGCTTCAACCCGATAGCCGAACGGCGCCACCCGTTGCGCAAGTTGTTCGATGCCGTAACGGTTGCTGCGGCCTGAGCGACCGACATAGAGCGTGCGGTCCACGCGCAGCACGTCCCCGCCATCGAGGGTTGCCGGCGCGGCAATCTGCGCAATCCGGCGGTATGGGCCGAGCAGGCGCGCCACCGAGTCGGTCTCGGCGCGCCGGGACGGCGCGCCTGGCCGCGTCACGACGGCGAGTTCATCGAGCACGATCGCCGTGTCCTCGACGAACACCGAGTCGGCCAGCGCCGGCGCCTCGGGCAGCCGCTCGAGGTGACACCCGAGGCTGCCGAGCGCCCGTTCGTAGGCGGCGTGCTGCTCGAGCGCCAGACTGATGTCGATCTGCGTCCGGGGCAGATGCGTCAGCTCACAGCACGCCATCGCCGGACTCACCGAGCGCGTCACGGCGATGCGCGCTTGTTGCGGGCTGCTCGGCATGGACACCTCGAGTGCAACGATACTCGCCACGAAGAATATCAGGTACTGTGTACGTGCTCGAATTCTCCGTCCCGTCTTCGGAGGACTCCTCGACATGCATTCCGGCGGCGAACCGCGACGCAGCCTGGGACTGGCCACCACCACCTCCGTGGTGGTCGGCAACATGGTGGGCTCAGGAGTCTTCCTGCTGCCGGCGGCGCTCGCCGCATACGGGCGTTACAGCCTGTGGGGCTGGGGGTTCAGCACCGTCGGGGCGCTGCTGCTGGCGTGGATATTCAGCGATCTGGCCCGGCGCATGCCCCGCTCCGGCGGACCGTATGCCTACACGCGCGAGGGGCTGGGCGAATTTGCCGGTTTCCTGGTCGCGTGGATGTACTGGATCAGTATCGCCGCATCTGTGGCCGCGATTGCCGTCGCATTCGTCAGTTACCTGGTGCCCTTCGTGCCGGCACTGGCCTCGCACCGCGCAGCCGGCGGGGGCGCCGCGCTGCTCGTGACGTGGCTGCTCACCGGCGTGAATATCTGGGGGGTGCGCACGGCGGGCCGGCTGCAGCTGATCACGGTGATCCTCAAACTGTCCCCGCTGCTGGTGCTGGCGGCCGTCGGCAGCTTTTATTTCGATCCGAAGTTGATCACGGCCGGACCGACCAATGTTAGCCCCCTCGCTTCGATCAATGCCTGCGCGGCACTGACGATGTGGGCCTTCGTCGGTCTGGAATGTGCCACCGTACCGGCCGATCACGTCAAGGATCCCGCCCGAACCATTCCGAGAGCGACCCTGCTCGGCACCATCATCGCCGCGGTCTTTTACATCGCCTGCACCACGACAGTGATGGGCATCGTCCCTGCCGCGACGCTCGCCCGCTCCGATGCGCCATTTGCGGCCGCCGCGCAGGCACTCTGGGGCAGTTGGGCCGGCGGCGTGATCGCGGCGGCCGCAGCGATTTCCTGCTTCGGCGCACTCAACGGCTGGACGCTCATGGCCGGACAGTTTGCGCAGGCCGTCGCCCGCGACGAGTTGTTCCCGAGCGTATTCGCCCGGGAAATCCGCCGCGGCACCCCCGCGATCGGGCTGATACTCTCCGGACTCATCGCCAGCGGTCTGATCGCGATGAACTACAGCCGAGGACTGGTCGGCACCTTCGACATCATCATCCTGATCGCCACGTTCTTCACGCTCGTGCCGTACATGCTGTGCGCGGTGGCAGAGGTGCTTGGCAGCCGCGAACATGCGCGCCCGCTGCGCAACGTGCTGCTGGCGTGCGCGGCATTCGTGTTCGCCCTCTGGGCAGCGGCCGGAACCGGACAACGCTCGCTCTACTGGGGTACGTTGGTGATGCTTGCCGGCCTGCCCGTCTATGCCTGGCAGAAGTGGTCACGAGCAAAGCCGACCTGAGGGCCAGCGGCAACGCCGGGAGCGACGCGTCCCCTGCCGGCGCGAGCGCGTCACCCTCAACCGCGTTCGCGCGCAAACGTCTCGAACCAGGCGAGACTCTCGGGATTGGCCAGCGCATCCGGATGGACCACCTCGGCGAGGGGCCGACCGAGGAGAAGCTTCTTGATCGGCAGTTCGAGCTTCTTGCCCGACAATGTGCGCGGGATGGCGGGCACAGAGAAGATCTCATCCGGGACATGGCGGGCGGAGATCGCTGCACGGATCCTGTGCTGGATCCGCGCGCGCAGATCATCCGACAGGGATTCCGCCGGGCGCAGCACGACGAACAATGGCATATACGACGGCCTGCCCAGATACTCGAGGTCCACCACGAGACTGTCGAGGATCTCGGGGAGCGACTCCACGGCCCGATACAGCTCACTCGTGCCCATACGGATGCCATGACGATTGATCGTGGCGTCGGAACGGCCATAGATGACCGCACCACCGCGCCGCGTGATCCGTATCCAGTCGCCGTGACGCCAGATACCTGGATACACGTCGAAGTAGCTTTCCGTATAGCGCCGCTGCCCCGGGTCGTTCCAGAACCCGATGGGCATCGAAGGCATCGGTGCCGTACAGACCAATTCACCGACCTCATCGGTCAACGCCTGTCCGGCCGCGTCATACGCCTCGACGCGAGCACCCAGGCAGCGGCACTGCATCTCTCCGCAGTACACCGGCTCGGTCGGCACGCCGCCAACAAAGGCACTGACGATATCCGTTCCGCCGGAGAGGGGATTGACCCACACGTCGCGCCCTACCCGCTCGTAGAGCCACTCATAACTCTCCGCACCCAGCGGCGACCCCGTGGAGCCCACCGCACGCAGCGCCCCAAGATCGGCCGCCCGGGACGGCTCGATGCCCGCCTTCTCGGCGGCCTTGAAGAACGCCGCCCCGGCGCCGAAGAACGTCACGCGTTCGCGCCCGGCGAAGCGCCACAACGCTGCGCCGTCGGGATACGTGGGACTGCCGTCATAGAGACAGATCGTGCTGCCGACCAGCAGTCCAGCCACCTGCACGTTCCACATCATCCAACCGGTGCTCGAATACCACAGGAAACGCGAGTCGGAGGCAAGGTCGAGATGGATTGCGGCCAGCTTGGTGTGCTCGAGCACTACCCCGCCCTGAGAATGCACGATGGGCTTGGGAAGACCCGTAGTCCCGGAGGAATACACGATCCACAGGGGGTGTTCGAATGCGACGCGCTGCGTCTTCAGCGCAGCGTCTCCGGCAGTCGCGCACGCCCAGTTGAGCGCACCGTCGAGCGACTCAGCGTCGAGCTGCGGATCGAGGTGCGGCACCAGCACCACGTGCTGTACGCTCGGCAGTCCGGCGAGCAGATCGCGCAGCACCTCGAGCCGCGGATACGACTTGCCGCCATATCGATAACCATCGACGGCGATGATCACC
>JAKADE010000381.1 GCA_021820785.1 Pseudomonadota bacterium | reverse complement strand
CAGAGCCCGATGCGCGGCGCTTTGCGCCCCTGCCGGAGCGCTTCCCGATGTGGCGCGGCGGCGTGCTGCACGATGGCCAACTGGCCTACGAGACCTGGGGCCGGCTGAACCGCGCGCGCGACAACGCGGTGCTGCTGTTCACGGGCCTGTCGCCATCGGCCCATGCGGCCGGCTCGGCGCAGGACCCGCGCGAGGGCTGGTGGCAGCGGATGATCGGACCCGGTCTGGCGCTCGATACGGACCGACACTTTGTCATCTGCGTCAACTCCCTCGGCAGCTGCTTCGGTTCCACGGGCGCCGCCTCGATCAATCCGGCGACCGGACGCCCGTACCGGCTCGCGTTTCCGGACCTGTCGATCGAGGACATTGCCCGCGCCGGCCACGAACTGGTGCGCACGCTCGGTATCCTGCGGCTCCACACGGTGATGGGGCCGTCGCTCGGCGGCATGGTGGTGCTGGCGTATGCGGCGCTATTCCCCGGTGCGGCGCGCCGCCTGGTGAGCATCTCCGGCACGGCGGCCGCCTCACCGTTCACGATCGCTCTGCGCTCGATCCAGCGCGAAGCGATCACCTCCGATCCGGCCTGGCGCAACGGCGAGTACAGCCCGGAGACGCCGCCCGTGACCGGTCTGCGCCTGGCGCGCAAGCTCGGCACCGTGACCTACCGTTCGGCGGCCGAGTGGGCCGAGCGCTTCGACCGCCAGCCGATCCGGCCCGACCTCAGCGAGAGCACGCCGTTCGGCGCGCAGTTCGCCGTGGAGGGCTACCTCGAAGTCCAGGCGGCGCGCTGGGTCAATGCGTTCGACGCGAATTGCTACCTGTATCTCTCGCGCGCCATGGACCGGTTCGATCTGGCCGCGCACGGCGAGCCGCACGCGGTGCTGCGCCGCGCGGACCTCGCCCACGCGCTGGTGGTCGGCGTGGAGTCCGACATGCTCTTCCCGATCGGCGAGCAGCAGTCGCTGGCGCGTACATTCGAGGCGAGCGGCACGGCCACGCGCTTCGCGCCGCTGCCGTGCATCGAGGGGCACGACGCGTTTCTCGTCGACACCGAGCGCTTCGGACGGGTGATCGGGGATTTCCTCTCCGGCTGAGGCGTCGGACGTACACTAAGTTCAATCGCGTGCCCAAGCGTAACGATGTGGGCATAATGTCGCGCGTCACAGGTCGCCAGGGCGAGAGCACCTCGCAAGGCACAACGTGGAACGACGGCTGCATACCCGGCATCGAGCCCGCACCATCGTCTTTGTCAGCGTTCCCGGCGGTTGCCGCAAACTCTGCAAGGCGGTCAATCTCAGCGCGACCGGCGTGTTCATTGAGACGACGGATCTGGGGCTGCGCAAGGGCCAGCAGGTCACGCTGTCGTTCGCCATCAATCTCGGCACCGTCACAAAACTGCACCGACGCACCGCCGTGGTCGCGCACGTCTCGCGCGGCGGCACCGGCTTGATGATGGAAGGCTTCAACGCCGCCCGCGCCGGTTAGCGGCGCAGGCGCTGCTCGCGCCAGCGGACCCGGCGCGAGCCATGTCCGGAAACAGCCAGTTCGAGGCCGCACCATGGAGTATGGTCACGGCCATGCAAGACGCTCTGCCCTTCGAACGAGCCATCCTCGAGCGAGCGCGCCTCAGCCGCGACGCGCGCTTTGACGGCCGGTTCTACATCGGGGTGCTCTCCACCGGCATCTACTGCCGCCCGATTTGCCCGGCCCCCGCAGCCCTCAGCCGCCATGTGCGCTACTTCGCCACCGCGGCCGCCGCGCAGGAGGCCGGGTTGCGTCCGTGCCTGCGCTGCCGCCCCGAAAGCGCGCCCGGCACGCCGGCATGGCTCGGCACCACGGCCGTGGTCCGCCGGGCGCTGCGGCTCATCCAGGACGGCGCGCTCGATGAGCTCAGCGTCACCCAGTTCGCCGCGCGGCTCGGACTCGGAGCACGCCAGCTCGACCGTCTCTTCGCCCGGCACGTCGGCGCCTCGCCGCTGGCGCTCGCGCAGACGCGCCGGCTGCATTTCGCCAAGCACCTGATCGATGGCAGCGACCTGCCCCTGACGAGCGTCGCGCTCGCCTCCGGCTACGGCAGCGTACGGCGGTTCAACGACGCGCTGCGCGGCGCCTATGGCCGTCCGCCGCGTGAACTGAGACGCCAGCGCCGCGCCGCCGGCCCGCAACCGACAGCGGGCGAGGTCAGCCTGACGCTCGCCTACCGCCCGCCGTACGACTGGACACATCTCGCAGCCTTCCTGCAAATGCGGGCCGTGCCGCAAGTCGAGCGAGTCGAGAGCGGGGAGTACGCGCGGTTGATCCGCGCAGGCGACGGACACGCGCTGATCCGGGTGCGGCCTCTCCCGGAGCGCGATGCGCTCGAGCTGCGGGTGAGCGGCGCGCCACCCGGTGAGCTACTGCCGATCAGCACCACTGCCCGGCGCATGTTCGACGTCGCCGCCGACCCGGCCCAAATCTCACGCGATCTCGGCAGGGACCGCCATCTACGCACGTTACTCGAACGACATCCGGGACTGCGCATTCCGGGTGCCTGGGATCCCTTCGAGTGCGCGGTCCGCGCAGTCCTCGGACAACAGGTCAGCGTATCCGCTGCGCGCACGCTCGCCCGCCGTATTGCCGAGCGCTTCGGCCAACCCGTCGAGAGTGGCATCCCCGGGCTGACTCGCCTGTTTCCCGCACCGCAGGCACTCGCAGACGGCGATCTGAGCGGACTGGGGATCACCGGCGCCCGCTCAGAAGCGCTGCGCACGCTCGCGCGCGCCGTGACGGCAGGCGAGGTGGATTTCTCGACCGATGCGCAGTCGCTCGTCCGGCAACTCACCGCGCTACGCGGCTTCGGCGCCTGGACGGCCGAGTATGTCGCGCTGCGCGCGCTGGGCGAGCCCGATGCGCTGCCCGACGGTGATCTGATCCTGCGCCGCATGGCGGCCGCGGCCGCAGCGCCCCAGCCGCTTTCGGCGCGCGAATTGCGGGAGCGCGCCGAGTCGTGGCGCCCGTGGCGCGGCTACGCAGCCCTTCAACTCTGGTGCGCCGCGAGCGACGCGGCGGCCCGGCGGGAGACGAGATGAGCACGACAGATCACACCCGGTACTGGCACACCATCGACAGCCCCGTCGGACGGTTGCTGCTCGGCGGAGATGGCGAGCGGCTGACGAGGATCCATTTCCAGTCCGGACCGCGGCCGCTGCAGCCGCAGGCACACTGGATCGAGGCGGCCCGGCCGTTTGCAGCCGCAATCGCGCAACTCGAGGCGTATTTCACCGGCCGCCGCCGCGCGTTCGATCTGCCGCTGGCCCCCGCGGGCACTGCCTTCCAGCTCAGCGTATGGCGCGCGCTGCGCAGCATTCCCTACGGCGAGACGATCAGCTACGGCGAGTTGGCTCGCCGCGTAGGTAATCCGCGCGCCTCACGCGCCGTGGGACTCGCCAATGGCGCCAATCCCCTGCCCATCGTCGTACCGTGTCATCGCGTGATCGGCGCGAATGGCACGCTTACCGGCTTCGGCGGCGGCCTGCCGACCAAACAGGCGCTGCTGGCGCTCGAGGGAGCCTGGCCGAAGAACGCGCCCGCGCAAAGCGCGCTCTGGTCCTGAGCGATCGGCGCTGTGGCAGATGCGGCCGCTAGGCGGCAGATAGTTGACTGAGTCAAGTATCTGGCGCCCAGTGCTCGGCATGGCACGCTCAGGACCACGCGCATCGCGCGCCAAGAACCTCCCCAGCCCCGAGGAGGCGATCGATGCCGTTCGGGAGTTCAACCGGTTCTACACGCACCTCAAGGGCTTCGACCCCGCCGCCGAGGACGCCTGGATCGCGGAACGCCAGGGAGTCGTGGTCGGCTCGCTCTTTCTCGTCAGGGCGTCCCGGGAAGTTGCGAAGTTGCGCCTGCTCTACGTCGAGCCCAGCGCGCGCGGCCTCGGCATCGGCACGCACCTCGTCAACGAGTGTATCCGCAGCGCGCGTCAGAAGCAGTACCGGACACTGACGCTCTGGACGAATGATGTCCTGGTCTCGGCGAGGCG
>JAKADE010000380.1 GCA_021820785.1 Pseudomonadota bacterium | reverse complement strand
CTGCGTGGGGAAAGCCGATCATCACGCCAGCGGAAACACGTCGGGCATCGAGGGTACGTGCTGCACTTCGCAGCGCGGCCCACCAGCGGACTGGGGGCGTAACGCGCGCGTGAGCGGGCAGCGGCGCCCGCGTCGCGACGACACCTGAGCGCGTCACGAGCGAAGCCAGGCCGGGATGGCGCAGCGCCGGCGCGGTGCGCGCCGGGTGGACGCTGTGCCCGCGCCGAGGGGCTGCAGCGGGCCGCGCCGACAGACCCAGCTGCACGGAGACCCAGCGCACCGGGCGCCGGGACGGTGGCGGATGCGAAGTCAACAGAAGCGCCACCAGCGCCGCGTGCAGCGCCACCACCACCGCGGCTGTGACACTGCGCCGCGCTCCAAGCCGCCGAGGCGTGGAGCGCATCGTGCCACTCAACCGTCCAGTGACGGAACCGGGTGTGGGCGATGGCGCAGCAGGAAGTAGGGGACGAGTGCCACGGCCGTCGTGATGAGGGCGGGCGTCAGTTCGCCGGCGATCGCGGAAAACGCGATTCGGAAGCCCATCGAGGCGCTGCCGCGGTGGCCGGCCACCGGCAGCATCAGCCCGACGTTCATGAGCCGGGCCGCAATACACGCCAACAGCGCCCCGCCGATCAGCCCCCCGACCGGGATCGGGCGACCGCAGGCCCGCACACCGAACAGCGCCGCCACGGTCACCGGCAGCACCCACAGCATCCCCACCTGCACCGCAGTATTCACGGCCGCGGCGGCCAGAACCGGCACCGTCATGTGACGTCCGGTGAGGTGAAGCGCATCGAGCGTCGCCACCAGCAGCGCCATGAGCGAGATACTCGCAGCAGTGAAGCTCAGGAGCGGCCCGAAAATGCACAGCAGTGGCCAGCGGCACAGCCAGGACTTCAGCTCATCGCGACCCGCATAGCGTTCGATCAGCATCCCGTCGCCGCCCAGCGCTTCGTGCGCTTCGCGTTCGGCCTGCATGAGTGCCGCGCCGCCCTCGAGCCGCTCCGCTCGCAGCTGCTCGAAATGCGCCTGAAGTTCGAGCGTCGCCCGCCGTGCATGCCGTGCGGCGACGCCGCGCTCGATGAGTGCGCGCTGCAGCGCGCGAAAACGCAGATCAGTCATGGTGTGCCCCCAGAATGCGCTCCACACCTTCGCTCATGCGGCGCCAATTCGCGGTGAGGCGCTCGAGCCGCCGGCAGCCCTTGGGCGTCGCCTGGTAGTAGATTCGCGTACGACCGTCGACCTGCCTCGATCGCGAGCGCAGCAGGCCGCGCGCCTCGAGCGCATGCAGCGCCGGATACAACACCCCCTCGCCGAGACTGAGTGTCTCGCGGCTGAGCAGCTTCAGGGCGCGGGCGATGTCGTAGCCGTACATCTCCCGTTGTGCCAGCAGCCGCAGCAGCACCAGTTCGGGTACGCCGCTCATCAGTGTAGGGTCGCGCTCGGGCATCAGCCGACTATACCTCGCGTCGCGAGGCATGAAAAGCGGTGGGCGGGCCGGTTACGGCGAGGCGTAACGCAGGATGCGGCAGGGACTCAGAGGAAGTTCGCGCCGGTGATGCCGCCGTACACGCCGAGCCCTGCGGTGAGCAGCGCGATCGCGACCACCACCCAGGCGTATGCGCCCTTGAGCCGGTGTTCCGGCGGCAACGCGCGGAAGGCGAGTGCCACCAGGAACCCCAGCACCAGCGGCAGCATGAGCGCATTCATGACTTCCACGCCGATATTGAGCTCGACGAGGTTCGGAGCCAGATCGACCAGCACCGCCCCGCCGATCACCGCTGCGGCGTAGATGCCGTAGAACCATGGCGCCTCGAGCGGATGGTGCTCGAGCGAGTGTCGGTAGCCGGTGACCTCGCCGAACCCCCATGCGCTCGCCAGCGAGGCGACGATGGCTGCCACCAGCGCCGCGCCGATCGTGCCGAGTCCGAACACGACCCGGCCGACATCGACACCGAGGAACGGCACCAGCAGCTTGGTGATGTCCCCGATCGAATTCAGGCTCGCGTGCGAGTGCAGCGTGCCGATCGTGGCGGCCGCAGCAATCAGGATCGCGGCCATGACCGCCTGGGTGATGACCGAGCCGATGGCCGTATCCAGGCGGGCATGACGGTAATGGTGCGGTTGGAGCTTTTTGTCCGCGACGGCGGACTGCTGGTAGAAGATCATCCACGGCATGATGACCGCGCCAATGTTGGCCGCCACCAGGTACAGGTACTGGTCATTGCCGAGCGGCATGTGCAGCAGGCCGCTCACCATCGCGCCGCCGTGCGGGTGCGCGCGCCAGGCAATGAAGAAGAACGCAAACTCGAACAGTCCGAGTCCGATCGCCACCCGCTCGACGCGGCGGTAGCTGCCGGTGAGCACGATGGTCAGCAGCGCCCCGACCGTGAGCGCGAGGCTGAGTGCGCGTGGGACACCGAACAGCTCCCCGACGGCCGCTACGCCGGAGAATTCCGTGACCAGGGCACCGACCGTCGCCACCCCGAGCCCGCAGACCGACAGCCATGCCCAGCCGGTGCCGAAGGTCTTACGGATCAGCTCGCCGTGGCCCTGGCCGGTAAAAATGCCGAGGCGCACGGTGAGTTCCTGGACCACGAACAGCACGGGGATCAGCAGCAGCTGCAGCAGCAGCAGCCGGTATCCCCACTGCACGCCGCTCTGCGCGGCCGTGATGATGCTGCCCACGTCGGTATCGGCCAGCATGACCACGAGCCCAGGACCCATGACCGCCAGAAACATCTTCCAGCCGGGCAACACCGCTCGGGCGGGAGAAGCGGCGAGATTGCGAGCGGTCGATTCCATCGAGCTTCACCTGAGCCACGTCCGCGCCGCGGGACAGCCTGTGCCGTACCCCGACAGGCATCCGCGTGGCCGCGTTACGGCAGAGTTGGGGCGATACAAATAAGAGTGATTCGCATTTGCATAAAGAATAGCAGTGGCCCTGCGGCAAGGCAATGACGGACATCCGCAATGGCATTCAGGGCCGAACCACGGCCCGTGCCGCCCAGGCTCCTGATACGCGCCGCAGCGAACCCGGTAGACTCGCAAACTGGAAAGCAACGGGGGCGGTGCGACCACAGCGCCGGCACGGGAGTCACACCCTGCCGCTCGGTGCAGCGCCCCGGTCCAGTTCAGCGCATTTCGGCAACCCACGGAGTCGCGCCGATGCATTTTCTGATTCTGGCGCTGCGCACACCGGATTTCGATCCGGAGGTCCTGCCATCGCATCGCGCTTACCTCGACGCCCTGCGTTTGCGTGGGCTGCTCGCCGCCCACGGACCCTTCCTCGATCAGTCTGGCGGCGCCTACGTCATTCGCGCCGATTCGCTGCCGGAAGCCGAGGCCGTGGCCGCTGCAGATCCGCTGAGCAGTTCCGGTGCGTCAGAGATGGCCGTATGGGCCTGGGATGCGACCTGGATCGACGGCGCAGCGGTGGACGCCGCGGATGAGACCGAAGCCCCCTGAGCGGGCGCTCGGGCGGCACCGAGGAGGCTGACCGATGTTCATCGTGCGCGGACTGATCGACCGGATCCTGCTCGTCTGCGCGGTCGTGGCGGGCGGGCTGGTGCCGGGGTTCCTCGCGCAGTATCGCCAGCGCCTTGGCGGGCGGTTGGATCAGGCGCGCCTCGACCTCGCCCCGTGGCAGAAGATCGCCGATGAGTTCTTCGGTGGTCATCTGCACCAGCTGATCGCGTATCACCTGGCGAGCCCGGTCGCGCCGATCCATGCCGAGGGCGCGGTGATCGAACAGCTCGTCCACTCGGTGCAGCAGTTGCAGAACGAGAGCGCCGCACTGCATGGCAGCCTGTACCACCAACTATGGTATCTGGCGCTTCACCCGGATCCGGGCCTGCTGCGCGCGACCGCATCGGCCTGGGTGCCGACGTTCGGCCTCTCCGGCCACGCACTGCTCTTTGCCGTCATATTCGCCGGCTGTGCCTGGCTGATCTTCCAGGCGTTGTGGTCCCTGACCAGTGCGGGCGGTCGACGTATCGTGCGTCATTGGCGCGGCGTGCCGACGACG
>JAKADE010000379.1:3189-4039 GCA_021820785.1 Pseudomonadota bacterium | reverse complement strand
CAAGTGGCCGGGGGAGACGGCGCGTGAGTGGGGGCGCCCGATCCGGCTCGATGCCGCGGTCGAGCGCCGGGTGGATCAGCTCTGGCAGGAGTGCGTCGGCGATGGCTGAGCGCCCCGGAATCGAGCTGGTTTGTCCGGCGGGCAGTCTGCCGGCCCTCCACGCGGCGATCGACAACGGCGCCGACGCCGTCTATCTCGGGTTTCGCGACGGGCTCAACGCGCGCAATTTCCCGGGCCTCAATTTCTCACCTGCGGAGGCCGCCGACGGAATCGAGTACGCCCATCGTCGCGGCGCGCGCGTCTTCGTTGCCCTCAACGTATATCCGCGGCCGAGTCGCTGGGCGGCGGCAACGGCTGCCGTCGATGCGGCGGCCGATGCCGGTGCGGACGCGCTGATTCTGGCCGACGCCGGTCTGCTGCAATATGCCGCCGAGCGTCATCCGGCTCTCGGTCGTCATCTGTCGGTGCAGGGATCGGCGACCAATTGGCGGGCGTTGCAGTTCTACCGCGAGCGCTTCGGCATCCGCCGGGCGGTGCTGCCGCGCGTGCTGTCCGTCGCGCAGGTGCGGCGCGTCATCGAGCGCTGCGGCATTGAAATCGAGGTGTTCGGCTTCGGCAGTCTGTGCATCATGGTGGAGGGCCGCTGCGCGCTCTCGGCGCACGTCACCGGGGAGTCCCCCAATACGCACGGGGTGTGCTCACCGGCACACGCGGTGCGCTGGCAGGAGCAGCCGAGCGGCCGCCAGGCGCGACTGAATGGCGTACTGATCGACGAGTTCGCAGCGCACGAAGCTGCCGGTTATCCCACCCTGTGCAAGGGCCGCTTCGAAGCGCTTGGCTCGGTGATGCA
>JAKADE010000379.1:0-3179 GCA_021820785.1 Pseudomonadota bacterium | reverse complement strand
CAGCCTTAATGTGCTGGAGATTCTGCCTCAGTTGCTCGATGCCGGTGTCCGCGCCATCAAAGTCGAAGGCCGGCAGCGAAGTCCGGCGTATGTCGCGCAGGTGACACGCGCGCTGCGAACCGCGCTCGATGCCTGCCAGCGCGATCCTGCGCGGTACCGGCCACCGGTCGCGCCGGCCGCGGCGCTTGCGCGGCTCACCGAAGGTCACGCGCAAACCCTGGGGGCGTATAGCAGGCCATGGCAATAAAGGAATTCACGCGATGAAGCTGTCGGTGGGCCCTCTGTTGTATTTCTGGGAGCGCGATCAGGTGTTCGCCTTCTACCGGATGTTGGCGGCTGCGCCGATTGACAGTGTGTATCTCGGCGAAGTGGTGTGCTCAAAGCGCCGCGCGCTGAAACCGGAAGACTGGGAGGCGATCGGGCGAGATCTGGCTGCCGCCGGCAAGGAAGTGATCTTCTCCACGCTCGCGCTCATGGAGGCGGAATCTGAGCTGGCGGCGCTCGCGCGTCTCGCGGCCGGCACTGCGACGATCGAGGCCAATGACATGGCCGCCGTGCAACTCGCTCGCGGGCGGCCGTTTGTCGCCGGGCCGCACCTCAACGTCTACAACGGACCGACGCTGCGGCTGCTCGGTGCACTCGGCGCCCGGCGCTGGGTGGCACCGCTGGAGCTTGATACCGCGGCGATCGCCGAATTGCTCACCGAGCGTCCCGAGGACATGGAATGCGAGGTGTTCGCGTACGGTCGGATGCCACTTGCTTTCTCGGCGCGCTGCTTCAGCGCTCGCGTACGCCGGCACAACAAGGACGATTGCAATTTCGTCTGCGCCGAGGAGCGCGATGGACTGACCGTTTATACGCGCGAACACGAGCCGCTGTTCGCTTTGAACGGGATACAGACACAGTCTGCACAGGTTCGTAATCTTCTGGGCGGTATTGGGGAGCTGAAGGCCGCCGGCGTGCAGATGCTGCGACTTTCACCACATTCGCACCAGGCCGTGCCCTTCTCAGAGGTGATCGAGGCGTTTGCGCACGCGGTGCGCGGCGATGAAACCGTGCAGTGCCCGGCGAGCGCGCTGCCCGGGGGCTATTGCGGCGGGCCGATGCTCGAAGCGGCCCGCTGACCGCTCAACGCGGCGCGCGGTTGCGCCGCAACGGACTGAGCGGCGGTCGCGGGAGTCGCGCGCTCAGCGCACGCAGTGCCTGCGCGGCACGTGGCGGAACAATCGCCTCGCAGTGACGTCGCCAGTTCCAGTCGAGCGCATCGAGCGCGTTCTTGATTGCGAGTCCGGTCTCGGTTTCACCTTCGAGACTCAAGCGGCGCTGGAAAAACAGCGTATCGGGATCCTCGGTGCGGCTCGCCAGACGAACGAAATCCGCCAGCCGGCCGCGCACGGTCACGTGCGGCGTCTCGTGCGCGGACGCGACTTTCAGCCGACCGGCCGCAATGCACAGATTCAGCTGCAGCGGCACGTCGGTGAGCCGGATCCGAACCCGCTTGCCTTCGAGCGGGGCGAGCGCCGCACCGAAGTTCTGACCACGCATCGCGTGGTTGAACAGGCGCACGAACAGTTCCCCGGCCGGATCGAACCGCGCGAAGGCAGACGGACACGGCGGTAGCAGTGATCTCATGCCGGCATCCTAGCGGCCGCGGGGAGCGGCAATTTGATCCGTATCAAAATTTGACATTCCGCAGCCGCCGTCGCGCCGCCCGGCATTAGACTGCCGGGTCGTGAACATTCGCAGCGAAGGAATCGGGACCGGGGCGCGTGCCTGCGTGTCGTGCCGCAATTGCGCCCTGAAGCCGCTATGCTTGCCGGGCCATTTATCGGCACCAGAGGCGCGAGCGCTCGAGTCAGCGGTCGAGCGCGGTCGGCAACTTGCCGCGGGAGTGGCCCTGGTGCGTGCCGGGGCGTCAATGGATGCACTGCTCGTCGTGCGCAGCGGTTCGGCCAAGCGATTCACTCTGACCCTGGAGGGCACCGAACAGGTGCATGGGTTCGTGCTGCCCGGCGAAGCGGTGGGCCTGGAGGGTTTTGCCACCGGCCGGTACGGCTGCGAGGTGAGCGCGCTGGAGCCGCTCAGCTATTGCCGAGTACCGATGCGCAAGCTCGAGCAGCTGCTCGAGCGGTTGCCCGGGCTGCGCCGGGAAATGTTGCGCCTGCTCGGTCAGGCGCTCGACGAGGCGCTGCGATTGCGCGGAGAGCTGGCGGAAACTGACGCCCGCGGCCGTGTCGCGCGGTTTCTCGCCGATCTCTCCGCCCGGCTTGCGCGGCGCGGCTTTCCGCCGCACGATTTTCGCCTGAGTATGAGCCGCGCGGACATTGCGCGGCATCTCGGTCTTACCCTCGAGACCGTCAGTCGCGCCTTCGGTACCTTCAAACGTGAGGGTTGGCTGCGAGTGCGGGCCCGAGACATCAGCGTGTTGCGCCCCGAGGCGCTCGCGGCGCTCATTGGCGCAACACCCTGCGTCTAAAGTCTGCTAGGAGCGGGCGGCCTCGCAGTCCAGGCGCAGCTGGAACGGCCAGAGGTGGGGTAACTGTAACGCATTGAGCGAGCCTGCTTCGATGCAGATCCGGTCGGCGAAACGTTGTGCGTGGCGCAGCAGCCGCCGCACCCTCGCCAGCTCGGTGCCTTCGAGATGTTCGATGCGCAACGTCAGGCGCGCCGGCGTTTCGCGCATCACGGCTGCGAGTTCCGCGCCGATCCGGCGCAGCACCCGGCGCGGCATGGCCTGCAGACGCAGATCGAGCACCAGCGACGACTCCTCACCCGCGGCAGAGGGGACCGTCATCTGCCCGGCCCGTGAGCGGTGCAGGAGTCGAGCGAGCCGCCGCAGTCGTTCAACGGCGGCCGGCGAGTCGCTCGACGTCGCCGCCGCGAAGTGCCGGCGGGCGTAGTCCTGCATGGACAGCCCGGCGATCCAGTCGCCGACGACGAGCGGAAACTGCCAGGGCCGCCGCCAGGGAATGGTGCGCAAAAAGTGCCAGATGCGCCGCGGTCCGCCGGGGAGAATCCCGCGGCGCACGAGTCGCAGCAGGATGGCGAGGCCGGCCGCGGCCGAGTATTCCACGCCGCCGGCGCTGCGCCCGAATGTGCGGCACTTGTTGCGGATCCGCCGCGCAATGGTACCGTCCGCGAGCAGACGCTGGTGAAGCTCGCGATAACCGTCGATGAGC
>JAKADE010000378.1 GCA_021820785.1 Pseudomonadota bacterium | reverse complement strand
TTCGCGAGATGCCTTCTGCGGCAAGCACGAGGGCTGGCGCGCTGAGCGCCAGGACGGCTGCGCTCAATGCAAACCCCACCATCGCCTTGCGCAGTACGAGGTGGCGTGTGGTGCCGAGCGCCAGTTGCTCCGGCGGGGCCGTTTCCGGCTGTTCAGCCCGTACGGCCCGCATCCCGACCAGATATACCAGTAAGATGACGACGCTGCTCGCGTCGACCCGGCCGAGCGGGCGCCATCCGTGTGAGGCGATTGCGGCGCCGGCGATTGCCGTGAGCAGGATCGCCAATGCCCCGACCATGATGTGTTCACGTGAGATGCCATCGAGGATGCGGCGGCGAGCATAGACGAGATCGAGCACCGCCAGAATCGACATGTTGGCGAGGGATGAGCCCATGAGATCGCCAATGCCGAGATTCGGCGTGCCGAGGGCGCTCGAATAGACGTCGGTGATGAGCTCCGGCAGCGACGTGCTGGCGGCGAGCAGTAGCATACCGATCCAAAGACGGCCCAGGGCGCTTGCGCCGGCCAGGGTGTCGGCATGATGAACGAGTCGTGAGCCGCCGCGGTAGACGAGCAGTCCCATCACTACATAGAGAGCGGCGGGCAGCGCGGGGCCGTGTCGAGTCAGTTCGAGGAGCAGCGCCGAGCGCATCGGGGGACACCGGCACGCCAGCGGTCGGATCTGACGCTAGCCCGGAAAACCATGATGCTTGGTCGGGCCGCTATGCTCGGGATCGAGATCCACGTGCAACGTCCTCAGCGCGAGCTGCACCTCTCTTTGCAGGTCGTCAGGAGCGCCTGCGGCGCCCGGCATGCCTTCCTCGGTGGCAACGTCGAGCTCGGCCGCGTCATAGGCCCACTGGTACAGCAACTCCCGCTTCTGCGCGTCCGTCAGCGCAGGATTCCGCACGAGCGCGCGGGGGGAACCGAATGCGGGGAGCGCAGCGGCCGGGGCGGAATCTGCACTCTGGCGAGGGAGCGTGTGCGGCGCAATCATGTGTTCGGTCCGGCGGTGCGAGGGCGGGGTCTCTGGAGTTGCTCGCGCCTGGGGTGCGCAGTGCACTGGCGCGCGCGGCTTTGGCGGCTCATGGCGGAACCAGCGGTGCGCTCGACTCGATGCCGACGAATTCCGTGGCCGGACTCTCGTTCGACACGAGGGTCTTGATCTCCTCGACGCGTTCGTCGCGCGCGTCCACCATGAGGAGCACCTTGCCGTGCTGTTCGATGGCGGTGTGGAACTGCTGCAGATGAGAACTTGGCACGGACGCGCCGCCCAGGAGGGTCATCAAGCCGCTCACGCTGGCCCCCAGCATGGCAAAGAGCGCGATCGCGCCGCCGCCGAGGGCGAAGCCGAGATCCTCGAAGGTCAGGACCACCAGGCCGGCGAGGGCACCGAGCGCCCCGCCGGCGGCGAGGCCTCGAGCGAGCCCGGGCAGCGCGTCGGTACGGTCGATACCCGCCGGGGGGAGATCCTCCAGCGCAACGTCATGCCGGGCGATGACCATCAGGTTCGCGTCACCGATGCCCACGAGCCGCAGCGCCGAGACCGCGCGGCGCGTGGTCTCGACATCCGGGGAGAGGAAATACAGGCGCTTCATCCTCAATCTCCTCAATGCCCGCATCGATGGAACGACGGTAATCCGCCCGAGCCCGTTACGCATCAGGACATCTACCCACAGCCGTGGATCAAGGGTCCCCTGTGCCGCGGTGCACTGGCCTGCACCGTCAACTTTGCCGTTGGGGCAGATCGCCGAGGAGACGCCCGCCCCCTCGCGCAGCGCACGCGGGCGGTTCTCCGGAGGGAGGACAATACTGGCTTGCGCCCTCCGGCGGCCGGCGATAGCGTGTACGCTTCAGATGGCCGGACGCCGCAAGGCCGTTCGGGGGATGAGCGACGAAGTCTGCAGGAGAATGTGCCATGCGCGCGAAGAATCTTTCCCGGCTGACGGTCGTGACGGCCGTTGTGCTCCTCGGTGCGGTCCCTGTGCTGGCCGCAGCGCAGGGGGCCGTTCAAGCCGTCTGGGCGAACCGCCACGTTCGATTCATCTACCAGGGCTTCACGACCTACTACTCGTGCGGCGGTTTGCGCGAGGAAGTCGAGCGGATGCTGCAGAAGCTCGGCGCACGTGACCTGAAGGTGCGCGAATACGGGTGTGTGCGCGGCTCGGGTGTGGAGACGTTTCCCGGCGTGCAGGTGACCATGCAGGTGCTGGTGCCGGCGTCTTCGGAGCACGGCAAGGTTGCCGGGCCGAGGGTCGAAGCGCATTGGCAGAACGTGGTGCTCCTGGCGAGCAATTCGAGTCTCCAGGATCAGGGAAACTGCGAACTGATCGAACAGTTCAAGGAGACCTTCCTGCCGCTGTTCACGACGCGCAATATTCGCTACGAGTCAAACTGCGTGCCGCATCAAGTCACGTACGGCACGAATCTCAGCGCGGAGGTGCTGATGGCCAATGCACCGCCCGTACACCGCCATTGAGTGCCACGGGGGCGCTGGCGGCGGGCGGCATGCGCGCAATAGCATAGGTCAGGACTCCGGGACGGGTTCGCGCTGTCGGCGGAACGCCTTCTCCAGCTCCACGACCGCCATGACGAGCAGTCCGGCACCGACGCACCCGCCGAGTTGCGCGGCGCTCAGCGACTCGGTGCCGAACAGCGGATGCAGGGCGGGCACGTACACGACCAGTAACTGCAGCGCCGCGGCCAGCGATACCGCGAGCAGCAGCGGCACGTTACCGAGCGGCCGAAGCGCGAACAGGGAGGTGCGTTCGGAGCGAATGGCGAGCACGTGTCCGATTTGCGTGAAGCACAGCATGGTGAAGACGGCGGTCCGCCAGGCGCTCGAGCCGTTCTGCAGCATCCAGGCCTGGGTCGCGAGCGCCAGCGCGGCCATGAGGACGCCGATGACGAGGGCATGCAGGCCGAGTCCGCGAGCGAACAGACTCTCGGCCGGCGGGCGCGGAGGGCGGCTCATGAGATCCGCCTCGGCGGGTTCGGCGGTGAGCGCAATGCCGGGCAGGCTGTCGGTGACCAGGTTGATCCAGAGGATCTGGATCGGCAGCAGGGGGACCGGGAGGCCGAGAAACGGGGCGAGAAAGATCGTCCACACTTCACCGGAATTGGTCGTCAGGATGTAGCGGACGAACTTGCGCAGATTGTCGTAGATCCGCCGGCCCTCGCGGACCGCCCCGACGATGGTCGCGAAGTTGTCATCGAGCAGCACCATGGCGCTGGCTTCCCGGGCCACGTCCGTGCCCGTGACGCCCATCGCGACGCCGATGTCCGCACGCTGCAGGGCTGGCGCATCGTTGACGCCATCGCCGGTCATCGCGACGATCTGGCCGTCGCGTTGCAGTGCGTTCACGAGCCGGACCTTCTGCTCCGGGGCGATGCGCGCATAAACTTGCACGGTGCGGACCTGCTCGCGCAGGGCGGTATCCCCGAGAGCCTCCAGTTGCGCGCCGGTGAGCACGGTACCGCCCTCGGCCAGCAGTCCGATCCGCTCTGCGATGGCCCGCGCGGTCGCCGGGTGATCGCCGGTGATCATGACCGGCACGATGCCTGCCTCGCGACAGGCGGCCACTGCCGCCGGCACTTCGGTGCGCGGCGGATCGAGCATGCCGACGAGTGCGAGGAACTCGAGGTGGGACTCGAGGATCTCGGTTTGCGCCACCGGCGCGCGTGCCCAGCGGCGGTCTGCAAAAGCCAACACGCGCAGGCCGGCACCGGCCATGCGCTCGGCGGCCAGGAGCAGCGTCTCGTGGCGGATCGGTACGCTCATGCCGTCCCGACTCTCGGTGTCGCACAGCGGGATGACGGATTCCGCGGCGCCCTTGGTGATCGAGAGGATGTGTCCATCGGCGCACTGGTGCACGGTGCTGGTCCGTTTGCGGTGCGCGTCGAAGGGAATCTCGGCAACGCGCGGGGCACTTCGCACTGCGCTGTCGCGCCGCAGACCCTGCTCCATCGCGGCGATGAGGAGCGCGACCTCCGTCGGATCACCGTGTGGCGTATCGGTGGAATCGACGTCGGCGTCGTGGCTG
>JAKADE010000377.1 GCA_021820785.1 Pseudomonadota bacterium | reverse complement strand
CTGCTCATCACCACCGAGCTCAACAGCCTGCAGGATCAGTACGTGCTGCGCGGCACCCACGGCGTGACCGCCGAGATCAATGTGCGCATCGACAGCTGGGGACGGATCGGTTCGGTGTACATGCTGGCCAGTCCGCGGTTCAAGCGCATCGCAGGCAATGTGACCAACTGGCCATTCGATGGTGCGCCGCGCGAGCGCTGGCCGGAGTTCCGCATCGAGTCGATCGAGCCCGGGCAGCGCTCGGTGCACCCGGTGCGCGCCGCGGTGCGCCAGCTCTCCAACGGCGACTGGCTGCTCGTTGGCACGGACATGTCGCAGGATGAGCGCTACGCACAGGCGTTCAAGACCGCCACGCTCTGGGGCATGGGGCTGTCGGTGCTGGTGGCGGCGATTGCCGGGTTCGCCTTCAGCTTCCGGCTGAGCCGGCGGGTCGGGGCAGTGACCGAGACGTGTGTGCGCATCATGAGCGGGGAACGCTCGCGCCGCCTGCCGGTCGCCGGCAGCCGCGACGAGTTCGACGCGCTCGCCGTATCGGTCAACCGCGTGCTGGATCGGCTCGAGGAGCAGTCCCTGACGCTGCGTGCGACGTTCGACAGCGTCGCACACGACCTGCGCGCGCCCCTGCAGCGGTTGCGCGGGCGGATGGATGCGGTGCTGCGTTTGGCCGACCTGCAGCCGGAGCTGCGCGAACCGGTCGAGTCGGCGCTGCGCGAGGTGGATCGGCTGCAGCGCACGCTCGCGACACTGCTGCAGATCGCCCTGGCGGAGTCAGGCGCGCCGCTGGCTGCGGTGTCGCGGGTGAACCTCTCGGCACTGGTCGGCGAACTGGTGGAACTGTTCGAGCCGGTCGCGCGCGAGCGCGGCCTGGCACTCACCGGACATACGGACGCGGGCGTGTTCGTCGAAGGCAATCGCCAGCTGCTCGCCCAGCTGATCAGCAACCTGGTGGAAAACGCGCTGAAGTTCGTGCCCGCAGGCGGGCGGATCGAGATCGGGCTCGAGCGCCACGGCGCGCTGGCGCATCTGGCCGTGAGCGACAACGGGCCCGGGGTCCCGGCCGAACAGCGCCGCGGCGCCGGCGAGCCGTTCACGCGGATCGGCCCGCGCGCTGATGCCGGCGGCGGGCTCGGTCTGCTGCTGGTCGGGGCGATCGCGCGGCTGCATCACGCCGTGTTCGCCCTCGAGGACAATGAGCCGGGGCTGCGCGCGCTGGTCGAGCTGCCACTTGCCGCGCCACCCGACTGAGTGGGCGGCCCTCAGGCGTCCTTGCGCTTGTCGCGCTCGATCAGCGCATAGGCCGAGTGGTTGTGGATCGACTCGAAGTTCTCTGATTCGACCACGTAGGCGACGATGCGCTTCTCGGCGTTCAGCCGCGTCGCGACGTCGCGGACCATGTCCTCAACGAACTTCGGGTTATTGTAGGCCCGCTCGGTTACGTATTTTTCGTCGGGCCGCTTGAGAATGCCGTACAGCTCGCACGAGGCTTCCTGCTCGGCGATCTCGATCAGCTCCTCGATCCACATGTGGTCGCTCAGCTGCGCCGTGATGGTGACGTGCGAGCGCTGATTGTGCGCGCCGTAGTCGGAGATGCGCTTCGAGCAGGGGCACAGGCTCGTCACCGGTACCACCACGCGGACCCACAGGTCGGTGATCCCGTCATGCCGCTCGCCGATGAGGCTCGCCCGGTAGTCCATCAGGCTCTCCACGCCGCTCACGGGCGCGCGCTTCATGATGAAGTACGGGAAGCTCATCTCGATGTGGCCGGCGTCGGCCTCGAGCCGCTCGGTCATGCTCTCGAGCATGTGGCGGAACGATTCGACGGAGATTTCCCGCTCGGTATGCAGGATCTCGACGAACCGCGACATGTGCGTGCCCTTGAAGTTGTGCGGCAGGCTGACGTACATGTTGAAGGTGGCGATGGTGTGCTGCTCGCCCGCGGAGCGGTCCTTCACACGCACCGGATGGCTGATGTCCTTGATGCCCACCCGGTTGATCGGCAGGTGGCGGGTATCGGCGCGGGCCTGGACGTCCTCCACCTCGGCGAGGGCCTTGGCGGCGGGCATGCCCGATTTGGCAGAAGCATTCATGGCCATAAGACTACAGGATCGGGCGTGAAGTTCACCTATACCGATCGGGATACACGCCTACATGCGTGTAACCCGGCACCGCGGCGCGGTGCCGGGGGGGCGGCTCAGGCGCGCCCGACGGAGCGGATTGCGCCGCCGGTCTGCAGCGACCACCAGCGCTCGACACCGGCCTCGAGGCTGGCCGTATCGAGCCCGGCTGCCGCCAGGCACGTCTCGCGCGAGCCGTGCTCGATGAAGCGATCGGGAATGCCGATCTGCATCAGCGGCAGCGCCACGCCCTCGGCGGCGAGCACTTCGGCCACAGCCGAGCCCGCGCCACCCTGCACCGCGTTCTCCTCGATGGTCACGATCGCGCTGTGCCGGCGCGCGATGTCGAGGATCAGGGCCTCGTCGATGGGTTTGATGAAGCGCATGTTGACCACGGTCGCATCGAGCTGCTCGCCGATCGTGAGCGCGCTCTGCAGCATCGGTCCGAAGGCGAGCAGGGCGAGCCCGCTGCGCCCCTCGCGGCGGATCTCGCCCTTGCCGATCGGCAGCGCGCGCATTTCCTTCTCGAGCGGTACGCCGGGGCCGGTGCCGCGCGGATAGCGCACCGCGGCCGGGCCCTGCACCGTCGTGGCGGTGTAGAGCATCTGCCGGCACTCGTTCTCGTCGGCCGGGGCCATGATCACCATGTTCGGAATGCAGCGCATGAAGGACAGGTCGTAGCTGCCCTGGTGCGTGGCACCGTCGCTGCCGACGAGCCCGGCGCGATCGATCGCGAAGACTACCGGCAGGTTCTGCAGCGCCACATCGTGGATCAGCTGATCGTAGGCGCGCTGCAGGAAGCTCGAGTAGATCGCCACGACGGGCTTCAAGCCCTCGGTGGCGAGTCCCGCGGCGAACGTGACGGCATGCTGCTCGGCAATGGCCACGTCGAAGTACCGCTCGGGAAAGCGCTTGGAGTACTCGACCATGCCCGATCCCTCGCGCATCGCCGGGGTGATGCCCACGATGTGCGGGTCGAGCTCGGCCATGTCGCACAGCCACTGCCCGAAGATCTGCGAGTACGACGGGCCGCGGGCCGCTTCCTTGAAAATCGTGCCGCTGGCCGGGTCGAACGGACCCGGTCCGTGCCACTTGATCGGGTCGGCTTCGGCGGGCGCGTAGCCTTTGCCTTTGCGCGTCACGACATGCAGAAACTGCGGGCCGTGCAGCTTGCGCACGTTGCGCAGCGTGCCGACCAGGGCACGCACGTCGTGTCCGTCGAGCGGTCCGATGTAGTTGAAGCCGAGTTCCTCGAACAGCGTGCCCGGCAGCACCATGCCCTTCAAGTGCTCCTCGGAGCGGCGCGCCAGTTCCCACACGGTGGGCATCTGACGCAGCACCTTCTTGCCGCCTTCGCGCAGCGTCGCGTAGAGGCGCCCGGAGAGCGCCGCGGTGAAGTAATTCGACAGCGCTCCGACGTTCTCGGAGATCGACATGTCGTTGTCGTTGAGAATCA
The DNA here is from genome assembly GCA_021820785.1 of Pseudomonadota bacterium. The sequence continues at coordinate 480 of JAKADE010000377.1, read as the reverse complement.
CCAGCAGATCCGCCGGCAGCGAGCCGGCGTGATTCAACGCCTCGAAGGCCATGCCGGCCGTCATCGCGCCGTCGCCGATCACGGCGACCACGCGCCGGTCCGAGCCTTCCTGCCCGGCCGCGACGGCCATGCCCAGGGCTGCGCTGATCGAGGTGCTCGAATGGCCCACGCCGAAGGTGTCGTATTCGCTTTCGGCGCGGCTCGGGAACGGGGCGAGGCCGCCGGCCTGCTTGATGGTGTGCAGCTGATCGCGCCGGCCGGTCAGCACCTTGTGCGGGTAGGCCTGGTGGCCGACGTCCCACACCAGCCGATCGTACGGCGTGTCGTACACGTAATGCAGTGCGACCGTCAGCTCCACCGTGCCGAGTCCGGCAGCGAAATGTCCGCCGCGCGTACTCACGGACTGGATCAGGAACTGGCGCAGCTCCTGCGCCAGCTGCGGCAACTGGGATTCCTGCAGCTGTCGAAGGTCGGCAGGCA
>JAKADE010000376.1 GCA_021820785.1 Pseudomonadota bacterium | reverse complement strand
GTACAGCTCCATCATGGCGCGGCCGAGCTGCTCCTTGTCGTCCTTGTAGGTCTCCTGGATGTTCTTGATGCGCGGTCCGAGCGCCTTCATCTTGGCCATCGAGCGGCCACTGGTTTCCGAAAGCGGATAGAACAGCAGCTTCAGCAGGATGGTGACGACGATGATCGCCACGCCCCAGTTGCCGGTGAGCTTGTGGACCTCGCTCAGCATCCAGAACAGCGGGCGCGCCAGGATGGTGAGCTTGCCGTAATCATCGAGGTAGGTCAGGGTCGGATCGGTCCGGTCGAGCTGCGCATGCAGCGTGGGACCGACGAACAGCGTCTGCCCGAGGGTGAGCACCGCTCCGGGGGCCACGGTATGTTCGGGTCCGGAGGCCGCCAGCAGATACCCGGTGCCCGAGACCTGCGAGGTGAACCGGTAGGCGGCACCCTTCGGCGGCACCACGGCACTGACGAAGTCGTGCTGCGGCACGGCGATCCAGCCGTCGGTCACCGTGCGGGTGTAATGCTGGTAGTCGCTGCTCGCCGGATCGAGCTTCACGTACTCGTGGCCGTTCCAGATGGCCGGACCATGATAGGCCTTGCTGCCCGGATCGAAGTAGCTGCCGCTGGTGCGCGGATCGTTGCGGAACAGCTGTGCATACTGCGTGAAGGTCCACGGCTGCGTGCTGCCGTTGTGGATCGCGTACTGCAGGCGAATGCGGTAGGAGCCCTTGCGGAAGATGAAGGTCTTGGTGACGGTGATGCCGTTGGCGGACCACGTGAGCGGCACGCTGAGCACACCGCTCGGACCCATGCGGTATTCCTGCTGCGGCGTGGTGAACACCGCCGTCTGCGTCGGGTAGGCCGATCCGGCCGGCCCGGTCAGGCCGGTCTGCAGCAGGTACTCGCTCGCCGGGGTCGTGTTTTCGAGCACGACGCGCTCGGGTTTACCCTTCACCTTTGCATACTTCAGCAGCCGCACGTGCGCGAGCGTGCCGCCTTCGGTGCTGATCTGCAGGTCGTACACGTCGGTGTGCACCTGCACCGTTGCCGTCGCGGGGGCTGGCGCTCCGGCGAGCTGCGCGCTGGCGGCGCCGGCCGACGTGGCATGTGCAGGCGGTGCCGGGGCGGGGCGGCCGGCCGGCGGCGCCTGGGTCTGCGGGACGTTGTCGGCGAGGCTCGCCGGGGTCGGGGCCTGCTGCGTGTGCGTCGCGGTCGGTGCCGTCGCGAAATCCGTGGTCCAGGTCGTGTAGTTGAACCACAGCAGCAGGGCGAGTCCCAACCAGACGAAGTAGCGCAGTTGATTAGTCATGTCGGTGAGCAATCGGGGTCGAGCCATGGACGGGCACCGGATCGTAGCCGCCAGCATGCCAGGGATGGCAGCGACCGATGCGCTTCAGCGCGAGCCAGCCGCCGCGCAGGAGGCCGAAGCGTTCGATCGCTTCGGCGGCATAGTGGGAACAGGACGGGTGGAACCGGCAGTTGGGCCCGAGCAGCGGACTGAGGGTCCACTGGTACAGGCGGATCAGCGCGAGGGCGAGGGCACGCATCGTTCACTGACCTGGCGCCATAGCGCCTCCAGACTGGCATGCAATTCGGGGCCCGGGGCACCGAGCGAACGGGCGCGGGCACTGACCACGAGGTCCACGCCGGGCAGCGCCTGCTGATGGCGCCGGAAGGATTCGCGGATGATACGGCGGATGCGGTTGCGTTCCACCGCGGTACGGGTGACGCGCAGCGCGACGGCCAGGCCGAGGCGGGGACCGGTCTTGTCGTTGCTGATCACTGTCACCGCGAAAAATCCGTTGCCAAAGCGCCGGCCGCGCAGGCGGGCCGCATCGAAGTCCGATTTGTGCCGCACCCGCCTCGACGGCGGAAAGGTCAGCCGCGCTCGAGGCTCACTGGACATGCGGACCCCTCGTTCTACGCCGGGATGCAGTCCGGGGCCGGGTCGAGCCGGCCCCGGAAGACGCATCGGCGCCGGCCGGGCAGCGGTCGTGAGCGCCGTCCCGCGTTACGGGATCAGCTTCTTACGTCCTTTGGCACGGCGACGGGCCAGCACTTTGCGGCCGTTTTGGGTCGCCATGCGCGCCCGGAACCCGTGCGTGCGCTTACGGCGCAGCTTGCTCGGCTGATAGGTACGCTTCATACCGGGGCTCCAGAAGGTTCCAGTGGGGTCCAAAAAGGGGCGGCAAGGCTAAGCCGTTGACCGCCAAGGTGTCAATATTTAATCGCGTGAAAATCTTCAGCGAGGCGGCCGATCGGTATAGACTCGCCAGCCTTTTCCACCAAGCCGGAGCCCTTCCCGATGCACACTCTGCGGTCGCCCCGCAGCGGCATCCTGCCGCAATTGCTCCGGAAGCGCGAGGGGGCCGTCGCGGGCGGCCCGGAGCCTCGGGCCGGCGCCGGGCTTTAGCGGCAGTCGGGGGGATCGCGCTTGGAAGCGTCGTTGTGGGGTCGGTGCATTTGTGCCTTGGAGGCCGAACTCCCGGAGCAGCAGTTCAATACGTGGGTGCGGCCGCTCCAGGCGCTTGAGGGCGCCGGCGCGCTGAAGCTGCTCGCGCCGAACCGTTTCGTGGTCGAATGGATCAATGAGCGGCTGCTGCCGCGCATCGGGGAGCTGCTGCGCGACGAGAGCACCGGGGATGTGCCGATCGTGACGGTGGAGGTCGGCTCGCGCCCGAGCGCGCCGGAACCCCCGCCTCCCCCGGTAGCGGAAGCGGCGAAGCGGCCGCGCCGCGGCGAGGGCCTGGTCATCGGGGCGCGCCTCAATGCGGATTTCTCCTTCGCGAGCTTCGTCGAGGGCAAGAGCAACCAGCTGGCCAAGGCCGCATCGCTGCAGGTCGCGGAGAATCCCGGCAAGGCGTACAACCCGCTGTTCCTCTACGGCGGGGTGGGTCTCGGCAAGACGCACCTGATGCATGCGATCGCGCATCACATCCGCGAACACAACGAGGAAGCGCGGATCGCGTACGTGCACTCGGAGCGCTTCGTCAGCGACATGGTGCGCGCCCTGCAGCACAATTCGATGAACGAGTTCAAGACCGCGTACCGGTCGCTCGATGCGCTGCTGATCGATGACATCCAGTTCTTTGCCGGCAAGGAGCGCTCGCAGGAGGAGTTCTTCCACACGTTCAATGCGCTGCTCGAAGGGCAGCACCAGGTGATCCTCAGCTGCGACCGCTACCCGAAGGAGGTCGAGGGGCTCGAGGAGCGGCTGAAGTCCCGGTTCGGCTGGGGACTGACGGTGGCGGTCGAGCCGCCGGAACTCGAGACCTGCGTGGCGATCCTGATCAGCAAGTCCCGCCAGTTCGGCATGCCGCTGCCCGAAGAGGTCGCGTTCTTCATCGCCAAGCGGATCCGCTCGAACGTTCGCGAGCTCGAAGGGGCGCTGCGCCGCGTGATCGCCAATGCCCGCTTCACGGGGCATCCGATCACCCTGGAGTTCACCAAGGAGGCGCTGAAGGACCTGCTGTCGCTGCAGGCGAAACTCGTCACCATCGAGAATATCCAGAAGACGGTCGCGGATTACTACAAGGTGCGGGTCGCGGATCTGCTCTCCAAGCGGCGCAGTCGCTCCGTGGCCCGCCCCCGCCAGGTTGCGATGGCGCTCGCCAAGGAACTCACCAGCCAGAGCCTGCCGGAAATCGGCGATGCGTTCGGCGGGCGCGATCACACCACGGTGCTGCATGCCTGCAAGCGAATCAAGGAGCTGCGGGACATCGACATCCGCATGAGCGAGGATTACTCGAACCTGTTGAGAACCCTGACCGCCTGAGGGGACAGGGCTGTGGATGAGCTGTGGACGATTCTGGGGATAAAGTTATGCACAGATGGCGCACAGCTCGTACCCAGTTGCTCCCCGCAAAGCGCGAGCGCCAGCGGTGCGTAAGCGGTTGATCGGACTCGGAGGGCCGCATAATCCTCCTTATCCACAGGCCTAATCGTTACTACAATCGGATTCTTAAGATCTCAAGACAAGAAGATAAGACTTATGAAGCTCACGGCTAAGCGCGAAGAACTGCTCGCTCCCCTGCAAAGCGTGATCGGCGTGGTCGAGCGGCGCCAAAC
>JAKADE010000375.1 GCA_021820785.1 Pseudomonadota bacterium | reverse complement strand
CGCCTTCTCGGCGCGCAGCTGCGCGATCTGCGCGATGAGGTGGCGGGTGTCGTACGGCCCGCCCCGCTCGGTGCGGTTCCAGGAGTGCTCGAACAGCTCGTGGCGCACGGCGCGGTTGGAGAGGTACGCGAGCGCCGGCTGCTGGGTGGTGCTCTGCAGGGTGATCACCCACTTGCCGGGCAGGCCCCGCGCGGCGGCCGCATGCGCCGCCGCAGCGATCATGCCGGGTGTGAGACCCGCCAGGTCGCGTTTGTGGGTGATGACGAGCGCGCCAGCATCGGTGGCCTTGAGCAGCTTCTGCTGGAACTCGGTGGTCAGCTGCGCCAGGCGCTCGTTCATCGCCGCCAGGCGGCGCTTGCCGGCCGGATCGAGCAACGCCCCGTTCATCACGAAACGACGGTAATACAACCGCAGCAACGCACGGGCCTCGGGGAGCGAGTTCAGCGCGGTGCGCTTGGCGTACACCGCCTTGACGCGCTGGAACAGCCGGCCATTCAGATACAGATCATCATTCAGCGCCGCGAGCGGTCCGGCCTCCTCGGCCTGGACTTTCTGCAGCGTCGGGTCGGTGTTGGCCGAGGTCAGCGCGTTGAATACACCCATCACCCGGTTCAGCAACCGCCCGGAGCGTTCGAGCGCCACCAGCGTATTCTGAAAGGTCGGCGGCGCGGGATCGTCGGCGATGCGCGTGATCTCGGCCCGCTCGCGGCGGATGCCCGCATCGATCGCCGGCTTGAAATCCGCATCCTTGATCAAATTGAACTGAGGTGCCTCGAACGGCAGCGGACTCGGATGCATGAACGGATTGGCGGCGGCGGCATGCGCTGTGGTGGCGAGCACACAGGTCGCGAGCGCAGCACAGGTCGCGCGGGTACGGAACGTCCCCCTCATCTGATCACTCCTCATTGTTGGGGTAGCACGCCGCGGACGGTCGAACGGACCGCGCGGCGGGCACAAGCGTGTAAGTCTACACCAGCGCCCGCAGGCGCCCTGGCGCGCCTCGCCAGAGGCTGCGCCGGTCCGGCACGTCATCGCGGGGCCCTTCACGCCCCAGCCGTCCGCGCAGGCGAGGCTCGCGCGTCTCGCTGCCGCGCGTCCCCGCGACAGTGGTTCTGCGGGCCCATGCGCCGCGACTCCGACGGCAGCGTGGCGCAGCGTACGGACGGCCCCGGGGTCGCGCGGTACGCTCGGCGAATGTTGCAGCCGTACCGCCACCCGCACCGTCCGGGAGAGTTCATGAATTCCACGTATCGCCTCACCGTATTCTTGCTGATCGGAAGTCTCGTCGCTCTCTCCGGCTGCGCCTATCCGATGGATGGCTATCGCGATAACGGCCAGTACGAACAGAACCGCGGCGGCGAGAACCACGGGCATGGCGACGAGCATCGCCGAAATTGCGACCCTGACCGCCAGGGCGATTGCCACCCCCACGAGCATCACTAACCGGCTACAGCAGCTCCGTTGCGAAGCGATGCTCACCTCTGGCGACGGTGCCGTCCTCCTTGCGCCCGCACAGGCGTGCTCCTCAGCCGCGTGAGTTGCACTGCCTTCGATAAACGCGAACTGAGCGATGCCCTCGAGAGACTTCAGCATCGTTACGAACATGCATTGCACGGCGTTCATACGGGGCCGAACCCGTGCGTGCGCCAGCGCACGGTGAGGCGAAGCCGGGCAGGTATATTGAAACGCTGGCGACCTCTGGGCAACACCGTACGATCGGGAGTCACTGATGAACATGAATTTGCACTTGAGCCTCGGGCCCCTGGTGTCACTGATCGCCGGCGTGCTGATCCTGTTCGTGCCCCGCCTGCTGAACTACATCGTGGCAATTTATTTGATCCTCATGGGGCTGCTCGGTTTGTTCGGCGGCGCGGGTGGCTTGCATTTGCGATGAGCGGACGGCGTGTGTGCTGATCGAGCAGCGCGTCACGCAATGCCCTGGACGGCGACGGCCCGCTCGTGTCTCGACGCCTTGACGCTCGGTGACTACCAACGCAGCAGGTTGCTGCGCGAGGCCTACCTGCGCGCGAAACAGGCTCCACAGCTAACTGGCGAGATCCTCTCGGTGCTCGATCACGAGGTCCGGCGCGAACAGATCGGTGCCGAGGAATACCGGCAGCTGAAATCCGCACTTGACGTCTTGCTGGTGAACGGCACGTGCGACGTGCAGGATACCGCTCGAGCAGCGGGCGAGCGTGAGGGCGCCGCACCGCTCGAGTGCACCGAGCCGGTCGCAGCGGCTCGGCAAGCCCCCGGGGCGAGCGGTGCAGAGGCGTGCCCGCGCTCGGACTCCCCGGCGACTCAGCCAGTGGCGCGCGCTGCGCCGATAAGTCAACACCGGCTGTCGGTCGGCGAGACGCTGCGCGGCCGCTACCGTATCACCGGGATTGTCGGTCACGGCGGCATGGGAACGGTCTACGAGGTCATCGACCAGTACCTCACCGGCCTCGTCGCCCGAGACCGTCGATTGGCCGTCAAGTTGCTGCACGCCGAGACGATGCAGCCTCAGGACGGGACGAGCCAACTGCTCGGCGAATTCCTGAACCTGCGCGTCCTGTCGCACCCGAACATCGTGCGGGTGCACGAGTTTGATCGTGAGGGCGATCGGGAGTTCTTCACGATGGAATTGCTCGAAGGCGCCTCGCTCGACCGCGTGATCGCGGCGCGCGGCGGCACGCCGTTGGCGATGCGCCACGCACAGGCGATCGTACAGGCGGTCGGGATGGCCTTGGCGCATGCGCACTCGCGCGGCATCGTGCACGGTGACGTGAACCCGAAGAACATCTTTCTCACCCTTGACGGACAGGTGCGTGTCCTCGACTTCGGCGCATCCCACAGGCACGCGCTCGCCCCATCGAGTGCGACAGCCTCCACGACCCAACCGCAGGTGGCAGCGACCCTGCGCTATGCCAGTTGCGAGGTGCTCGAGGGCCATAGGGCCGATGCCGCCGATGACCTGTTCGCACTCGCCTGCGTCGCCTATGTCGTGTTCTCGAACCGGCATCCGTTTGGAAATCGTACGGCCCTCGAGGCGCGCGCGGCCGGGCTGCGCCCCGCCCGGCCGCGCGGGGTGAGCGCACGCCAATGGCGGGCATTGCGGCACGGACTGGAGTGGCGACCCCACCGCCGTTCCTCGGACATCGCCCGGTGGGTGCTGCGGTTGAATGCCGGCGCGACGCTGCGGCGGCTGCCGGTGCTCCCCGAGCTGATGACGGTGCAACCGAAGCGAAGGAGGACTGCTCGGATCGCAGGCCTCGCCGCGGCGCTCACGCTCCTGGCGGCAGGGAGCGTATGGGTCGCGCCTGCGCACGAGGGGTCCCGCGAGCCGACCCTGACTGCACTGACCGACATGGCTGCGGCGCTCATGATCGCCCGCGGGTCGTTCGTGCAGCTGTGGAATGAGGTGTTGCGGTCTGCCCTTATCGGCGATGACGCGCCGGCGGCCCGTCGCTCAGCGCCGCGCTCCCAGGCGCGCCCGCATCATCGTCGCTCGGGCGAATCCTCGGTACCACATCCATCGTCCTGAGCCGCCTCAGTAGCCCCCTCGTGAATATTCTGCCCCGCAGGTTCGGCGGCGATCAGGACGTTCTCGACATCAACCTGCCTCCTGGGCCGCCACGGCGACCACGGGAGGTCACTCCATGCCAGAGTGATCCCTCGCTGGATTGATGGAGTGAGGTCCCGAGTCGAGCGCAAAACACTCCCCCGCGCGAAGCGCAGGTGCGCCTGAGGCCACAGGCGCGGAACCCGCTACACCAGGGCCGCCCCGCGCGTCATCGCCCAGTCGAACAGCCTGCTCGGCCAGCCGCCCCCGAGACTCGCGCCGGTCACCGCCTCCAGGCGGTATGGCGCGCCGGTCAGGATCGAATCGGCCGCCGCGAGTCCGCTGCGCACCGCCGGGCCGATGCCCTCAGCCATGTCGCGCGTGGCCAGTCCCGCGGCGTCCCCGGCGATGAACGCATTGCCGCGGCGCACCACGTCCACCCGCCCGCGCAGGTAGTAACTGTAGCCGCTCGGCTCGAAGTGCGCACCGTGCGCGAGGTTGCGCTCGAGC
>JAKADE010000374.1:3076-4061 GCA_021820785.1 Pseudomonadota bacterium | reverse complement strand
CGGTATCGAGCCGCGCACCGCCGGCGGTGCGGTACACATCCGTGGGGAGCGCTCCGGGGAGCTGATTTCGGTCGTCGTGCGCAATCCGCTCGGCGCGCCGCCCGCAACGCGCCAGGGCAACCATCTGGCGCTCGAGAACATCCGCGAACGGCTGGCGCTGCTGTACGGCACGCGGGCGCTGGTGAAGGCCGGCGCCTTCGGCGAGGAATACATCGTGACGCTGCGTTTCCCGTACGTCGCCGCGGCCGCGGTGACGGTCTGAGGGACCGGGGCCATGCTGCGCGTGCTGATCGTCGATGATGAACCGCCGGCGCGCGCGCGCCTCGGTCAGCTGCTCGCGGAGATCGGCGGCGCGGAGCTGATCGGCGAGGCGGCGAGCGGACCGGAGGCGCTCGAGCAGGCCATGCGGTTGACGCCGGATGTGGTCCTGCTCGATGTGCGCATGCCCGGCATGGACGGTCTGGAAACCGCCCGGCATCTGAGTGAGCTCGGCGAGCCACCCGCGGTCATCTTCACCACCGCGTACGACCAGTACGCGCTGAACGCCTTCGAGACCCGAGCGGCGGGTTACCTGCTGAAGCCGGTGCGCAAAGACAAACTCGCCGCGGCGCTCGAGCAGGCGGGGCGTCTGACGCGTGCGCAGCTTAAGCGCCTCGCCGCGGCAGCCGGCGCAGCCGGCCGGACCCACATCGCGGTGCGCCGGCGAGAGCAACTGCGGTTGATTGCGCTCGAGCAGATCCTGTACTTCCAGGCCGACCAGAAGTACACCACCGTGCGCCATGCCGGCGGCGAGGACCTGATCGAGGAGTCGCTGCGCACCCTGGAGGAGGAGCTCGGGGAGCGTTTCGTGCGCATCCACCGCAATACGCTCGTCAACGCCGCGCACCTCGAGGGCATCGAGCGCAGCGAGGACGGCCGCTACAGCGTGCGGCTCGCCGGCCTCGCCGCGCCGTTGCCGGTGAGCCGCCGTCTGGCCGGCGAGCTG
>JAKADE010000374.1:0-3066 GCA_021820785.1 Pseudomonadota bacterium | reverse complement strand
CATGCGCATCGCGTTCACCAAGATGCACGCGCTCGGCAACGATTTTGCGGTGTTCGATGCGCCGGACGGCCAAGCGCCGCTCGCCGCCGGACAGCTGCGGAGCCTCGCCGACCGCCACACCGGCATCGGCTTCGACCAGGCCCTCGTGCTCGAGCCGCCGCGCCGTGCCGCGACCGACGTGTTCTACCGCATTTTCAACGCCGACGGCCGGGAAGTCGAACAGTGCGGCAACGGGGCCCGCTGCATTGCCGCGCTGCTCGCCGCCCGCGGGGCTGCCCGCTCCGGAGCGCTGATGCTCGACAGCCCTGCCGGGCGCATCGAAGCGCGAGTTCACCCCGGCGGACAGGTCTCGGTGAACATGGGTCCGGTGCGGTTCGATCCGGCGGCGCTGCCGTTCGAGGCGCCGCGCGAGGCCGATCAGTATCCGCTGGAGGTGGACGGCGACACGGTGCAGATCGGCGCGGTGTCGATCGGCAACCCCCACGCGGTGCTGACGGTGGAGTCGGCCGAGACCGCTCCGGTGGCCCGTCTCGGGCCGGCTCTCGAGCAGCACCCTCGCTTTCCCAACCGGGTCAACGTCGGATTCATGGAGGTCCGCGACCGCACGCATGTGCGGCTGCGGGTCTACGAGCGCGGGGTCGGCGAGACGCTCGCATGCGGCACGGGCGCCTGCGCCGCGGTCGCCGTCGGACGTCGCTGGGGTCTGCTCGACCCCGAGGTGCGCGTCAGTGCGCGCGGCGGCGAGCTTGCGGTGCGCTGGGGCGGACCGGGAGAACCGATCTGGCTGAGCGGCCCGGCGCAGTTTGCCTTCCAGGGCCACATCGATTTGTAGGAGCTCCCATATCATGACGACACGTGAAGCGCGCGGCATCGCCGCCGGCGAGATGGATGAGGAGTCCATCGGCGCATACCTGCAGCACAACCCGGATTTCTTCGAGCGGCACCAGGCGGTGCTGTTGCGCCTGCGCCTGCCGCACGCGCGCGGCACCTCCACCATTTCGCTGGTCGAGCGGCAGATCGAGGTGATGCGCGAGAAGCACTCGGCGATCGAGAGCAAGCTCGCCGAACTGGTGGCCGTGGCCCGCGGCAACGATGCGATCGCCGAGAAGCTGCACCGCTTCACCCGCCGCCTGCTGCAGGCGCAGACCCGCGCCGATGCGGTCGGGCGGATCGAGGCGAGCCTGCGCGAGGACTTCGATGCCTTCCACAGTGTGCTGCTGCTGATCGGGGAGTATCCCGATCTGGTGCCGCAGCGCTTCGTGCGCGCCGTCCCGCGCGACAACCCGGGTCTGAAGTCTTTCGACACGCTGTTCGATGCCGGCAAGCCGCGCTGCGGGCAGGCGCGCGACTCGCAGCGCGAGCTGTTGTTCGGCCCGGACTCGGCGCAGATCGGATCGATCGCGCTGGTGCCGCTCACCGAGAAGAGCGCCCCGCTCGGGGTGCTCGCCCTCGGCAGCCCGGACCGCGACCGCTTTCACCCGGGCATGAGTACGGAGTTCCTCGGCCGCATGGCCGATCTGATCGGCGATGCCCTGACGATGCGCCGCGGCGCCTGAGGCGCGCCCGGGCGCCCATGACGCCGGCCGCACTCAACTGGCTGCAGCAATTCGAGCGCTACCTCGCAACGGAGCGGCGCTGCTCGGCGCACACGGTGAGCAACTACCGGCGCGATCTGCAGGCGCTGAGCGCGTACTGCGCGCGCAACGGGCTCGAGGACTGGGCCGCTCTCGACGGGGCGCACGTGCGCACGTTCGCCGCGCGGCTGCACGCCGGCGGCCTGGCGCCGCGCAGCATCCAGCGGCACCTCTCGGCGGTGCGCAGCTTTTACGATTTCCTGTTGCGCGAGGCACAGGTGCAGCGCGAGGCCAGCACCGCTGCGCCCGCCGGGCAGGACCTGCGCACCCTGCGCGCCAATCCGGCGCGGGGCGTGCCTGCTCCGAAGGCGGCACGCCGACTGCCCGTGACGCTCGATGCGGACCAGATGGCGCGCCTGCTCGCCATCACCGAGACCACGCCGCTCGCGGTCCGCGACCGCGCCATCATGGAGTTGCTGTACTCCTCGGGGTTGCGCCTCGCGGAGCTGACCGCGCTCGATCTGGTGCACGTCGATCTGCCGGACCGCACGGTGCGTGTGCTCGGCAAGGGCCGCAAAGAGCGCGCCGTGCCGCTCGGGCGGGTCGCCGCCGAGGCACTCGAGCGTTGGCTGAAGCAGCGCGCCGCCTGGGCCACCGGCGCCGAAGCGGCGCTGTTCGTCGGGCGTGGCGGGCGGCGGCTCGGGCGGCGCGAGATCCAGAAGCGTGTGGCGCTCTGGGCACGCCGCCAGGGGCTGGCGCAGCACGTGCATCCGCACCTGTTCCGCCATTCCTTTGCCTCGCACCTGCTGGAGTCCGGCGCCGAGCTGCGCGGCGTGCAGGAACTGCTCGGGCACGCCGACATCGCGACCACGCAGATTTATACCCACCTTGATTTCCAGCACCTCGCCCGCATTTACGATGCAGCGCATCCGCGGGCGCGGCGCAAGTCCTGACCGGTCTGCCGGCAGCCGACTCATCTTTCCCCCGGCGATATCGACCGAGTCATGAGCGATTCCAAGACGTTCGATCCCCACGGCACGACCATCCTCGGCGTGCGGCGCAACGGTGTCGTCGCCCTGGGCGGCGACGGCCAGGTGACCCTGGGCAACACCGTCATGAAGGGCAATGCCCGCAAGGTGCGCCGTCTGTACAACGACAAAGTGATCGCCGGGTTCGCCGGCGGCACGGCCGACGCGTTCACGCTGTTTGAGCGCTTCGAGGGCAAGCTCGAGAAGTACGGCAACCTCACCCGTGCCGCCATCGAGCTTGCCAAGGACTGGCGCGCCGACCGCTACCTGCGCCGTCTCGAGGCGCTGCTGTTGGTCGGAGACCCGGGCAAGCTGCTGATCATCTCCGGCAACGGCGACGTCATCGAGCCGGATCATGATGCGGCGGCGATCGGCTCCGGCGGTCCGTTCGCGTTCTCCGCGGCGCGCGCGCTGCTCGAATCCTCCGAACTCGGCGCGCGCGACATCGTCGAGCGCTCCCTCGG
>JAKADE010000373.1 GCA_021820785.1 Pseudomonadota bacterium | reverse complement strand
GGAACTCGAGCGCACACCAGCCAGCCAGTCCTGCCACCACGGAGCACACCAGGCAGCCGAGCAGGAACGGCCGCCACAGCGGGCCGAGCCCGTACTGCAGCCACTGCCAGCTCAGCTGGAAGGCGAAGTGACCCGGGGGCGTATCGAGCAGCAGCGCGCCGACCCGGTAGGCGAGGTAGTAGATCGGCACCATGGTGAGCGGATTGTTCACCAGGAAGATCGTGCCGTAGATCGCCGGGACGTTGAGCCGCCAGGTGAGGGCGATGAGGCCGGCGAGCAGCGAGTGCACCGGCAGCGGCACGAAGCTGATCGCCAGTCCCACGCCGAACGCCCCGGTGACCGAGCGGCGGTGAACCGCCCAGAGCCGCGGATCCATCAGGCGGTCGCCGAACACGCGCAGCAGTTTGTGCCCCTCGATGTGGTGGGGCTTGGGGAGAATCTTCTTCAAAAACCGGCGCGGCATGAGTGCGGCACTGTACCACGGCGCCGCGGCGGGCGGCCGTGCGGTGCGTTCCGGCGCCGGGCACACTCCGGTATGATGCTCTTTCACCGATTCAATGGGGTCGTTTGATGTGGGAAATCGTGCAGGCGGGTGGTCCGCTGATGTGGCCGATCATCTTCTGCTCGATCGTCGCTGCGGCGATCGTGCTCGAGCGGCTCTGGACGCTGCAGGATCGGCGCGTGTTGCCGCGCGAGCTGCCGCAGAAGGTCTGGCAGCTGATCGAGACGGGGCAGGTCACTGACAAGGTGATCGCTGCGCTCGAGCAGCATTCCCCGCTCGGGCGGCTGCTCGCGGTGGGCCTCGCCAACCGCCATCGCCCGCACGAGATGCTGATGGAGCGTCTGGAGGATGCCGGCCGGCACGTCGTGCACGAGCTTGAGCGTTTCCTCAACACCCTCGGCACCATCGCCGGCATCTCCCCGCTGCTCGGTCTGCTCGGTACCGTCACCGGCATCATTCGCGCCTTCGACGCCATCCAGCACAGCAGCATGGGGGATCCGCGCGCACTCTCCGGCGGCATCGCCGAGGCGCTGGTCTGCACGGCGGCAGGGCTGTGCGTCGCCATTCCCTCGCTCATTTCCTACCGCTACCTGCGCGGCAAGGTCGAGGGCATCGTCGTGGAAATGGAGAAGCACGCACTGCGCATGGCCGATGCGCTCGAAGCGGCCGGCGATGCCCCCGTGAGCGGCGCCTGATCCGCACATGAATCTCAAACCTCGGCGCCACGAGGAGCCGGAGATCAACGTCGTGTCGCTGATCGACGTGGTGTTGCTCCTGGTGGTGTTCTTCATGCTCTCCAGCCACTTCACCCAGGAAGGGCGGCTGCACGTGGTGCTGCCGCGGGCCGCGGCCGTGCCGGCCGCGAGCGGCCGCCCGCAGAAGCTGGTCGTGACGGTGACGCAAAACGGCGATTATCTGGTCAACGGCCGAGAGCTGCTCAACAACAGTCCCGATACGCTGCGTGCGGCGCTCGCTGCCCAGCCGACCGCGGCGCGCAGCCAGACGGTGCTGATCAGAGCCGATGCCCGCGCCACGCAGCAGTCGGTGGTCACCGCCATGGACGTGCTCGGGGAGCTCGGTTTCGTCAAGCTCGACATCGCGACGATCAAGGCGCGCCTCGGGAGCGGGTCGTGAGCGGCGCAGGGGAGGGCGAGGACCGCGACGCGGCACGCGTCTATCGCCGCTTGCTCGGGTATCTGCGCCCGAACCTCGGCGCCTTCATCCTCGGCATCCTCGGCGGTGCGATCTACGCGGGGAGCTCGAGCGGACTGGTGGAGCTCTCGAAGCGTCTGGGCAACCTGCTGCGCAACCCCGACAAACGCATGATCGTGTGGCTGCCGGCCGCGCTCGTCGTGCTGTTCGCCGTGCGCGGCGTCGGTAACCTCGTACAGACGTACTTCATGGGCTACGTCGGGCGGCGGGTGGTCAAGCGCCTGCGCGGGCAGGTCTTCGAGCGGGTGCTCGATCTGCCAGTGGCCTTCTACGACCGGCACGCCGTCGGGGCGATGCTCTCGCGCCTGACGTACAACTGCGAGCAGGTGGGGCAGGCCTCCACCAACTCCATCGTGATCCTCGTGCGCGCGTGCCTGATCATCGTTTTTCTGCTCGGGTGGATGGTCTGGATCAACCTGCGCCTGACGCTGCTGTCGCTCATCATGGGGCCGCTCGTGGCCTGGCTGGTCTCGGTGATCAACCGGCATTTCCGCCGTTACGGCCAGCGCATCCAGCACTCGATGGAGGACGTGACGCGCCTCGCCAAGGAGAGCTTCGAGTCCCCGCGCCTGGTGAAGGTCTACGGCGCGCAGGGGCATCTCGCGGGGCAGTTCGAGCAGGTCAACGAGCACAACCGCGTCTCGAATATGAAGGCGATCCTCACCAGCGGACTGGCCAACCCGACGGTGCAGCTGGTGAGCGCAGTAGGCGGGGCGTTCGTGCTCGGGCTCGCGATCCGCGACACCGTCCTCGGGCAGATGAGCCCGGGAGACCTGGTCGCCTTCTTCACCGCGCTGTCGATGCTCGCCCAGCCGGTGCGCGAGGTGGTGAGCCAGTCAGGCCCCATCCAGCAGGGCGTAGCGGCCGCGCAGAGCCTGTTCGAGATTCTCGATCAGCCCGCCGAACTCGAGACCGGCGATTACCGTCCCGGGCGAGTGCGTGGAGCGGTCGAGTACCGCGACGTCTCCTTTGCCTACGGGACGGACAAGGAGGCGGCGCTGCGCGGGGTGTCCTTCACCGTACCGGCCGGCTCGCAGCTGGCGATCGTGGGGCGTTCCGGCAGCGGCAAATCGACGCTGGTGAACCTGCTGCCGCGCTTCTACGAATTGACTGCCGGCGCGATTCTGATCGACGGGCGCGATGCGCGCGAGTATGAGTTGAAGGCGCTGCGCGAGCAGATTTCGGTGGTCAGTCAGGAAGTGACCCTGTTCGATGACACCATCCGCAACAACATCGCGTTCGGGCGCGAGGTGTCCGAGCAGGCGCTGCGGCGTGCGGCCGAAGCGGCCCACGTGTTGGAGTTCGCCTCGGCGCTGCCGCAGGGGCTCGACACGATGGTGGGCGACCGCGGCGTGCTGCTCTCGGGCGGTCAGCGCCAGCGCATCGCGATCGCGCGCGCGCTGCTGAAGGATGCGCCGATCCTGATTCTAGACGAGGCGACTTCCGCACTCGACACCGAGGCGGAGCGGCACATTCAGGCGGCGCTCGCGCAGCTGGTGCGCGACCGGACCACCTTCGTCATCGCTCACCGGCTCTCGACCGTGGAGCAGGCCGACCGCATTCTCGTGCTCGATGCCGGCCGGGTGGTCGAAAGCGGCACCCATGCCGAGCTGCTCGTCCACGACGGCCTGTACGCGCAGCTGTACCGGCTGCAGTTCAGCGACTGACGCGCCATGCAGGCGTGGCTCAACCGGCGCTGGTACGGCCCACCCGGGACGTGCGCGGCGCTCGAGCCGCTGGCCCGGTTGTATGGGGCGGTCGTGGCCGCTCGCCGCAGGCGGGCTGCGCCGGTCCCTGGGCTCGCAGCCCCGGTGATCATCGTCGGCAACCTCACGGTCGGTGGCACGGGCAAGACGCCGCTCACCGTCTGGCTCGCGCAGCAGTCGAACCGTCTCGGGCTGCCGGCTGGAGTGATCTCGCGCGGATATCGCGGCAGTGCCGGCGACGTGCGCGTGCTTCAGCGCGATGCCGATTGGCGCGAGGTAGGGGATGAACCGCTGATCCTGGCGCGCCGCAGCGGGTGCATCACCGCCGTGGGACGGGAGCGGACGGAAGCGGCCCGCGCGGTGATCGCGCGCGGCGCGCGCGTAGTGATTTCCGACGACGGGCTGCAGCACCTGCGGCTCACCCGCCAGTGCACGATCGTCGTCGCTGACGGCGCCCGGGGGTTCGGCAACGGGCGGCTGCTGCCGGCCGGCCCGCTGCGCGAGCCGCTGCAGCGGCTCGCGAGCGCCGATGCGCTGGTGATCAACGGGGCGAGCGAACACCCCTCGCTGCGCGGCGCGGTCGCGTATTTTCCGCCGCTCGTGCTGCGCATGGACCTGGTGCCCGGGGAGGCCGTGGCGCTGGCCTCCGGCGAGCGGCGCGCGCTGGAGTCGTTTTGCGGCAC
>JAKADE010000372.1 GCA_021820785.1 Pseudomonadota bacterium | reverse complement strand
ATAGCCGAGCGTCGGCGCCAGGATGATGCCCGCGGTGTGGTGGTCGGCCACGGCGGTACCCGGTAGACAGGTGAAATCCGGCAGCTCCGACAACGCAACATTCATGCGGAACGTTCCCGAGCCGCACCGCCACTGACCGATGCGCTCGAGAAACGGCTTCGGCAGGACCGCCGGGTCGATCAGACTGTGATAAAGGAGCTTGGGATTGAGATTCGAGACCACCGCCGCCGCCCGCACGGTCTGTCCGTCCGAGGTGACCACACCGACCGCACGACCCTTCTCCACGATCACTTCGCGCACGCCGCTGCCGACACGGATGTCGACGCCGCGGGCCGCGGCAGACTTGGCCATCGCCTGGGTGATCGCGCCCATGCCACCGACTGCGTGGCCCCAGGCGCCCTTCTTTCCATTCACCTCGCCGAAGCAGTGATGGAGCAGCACGTACGCAGACCCGGCGGAGTACGGACTCGCGTAGTGACCCACGATGCCGTCGAAGCCGTACAGCGCCTTGATCGGATCACTTTCGAACCAGTCATCGAGATAGTCGCCGGCGGATGTCGCGAACAGGCGCAGCAACTCACGCCGCGAATCCATGTCGAGCCGACCGAGACGCGAACCGAGCCGCGCGGTACGGAGCAGCTCCGGAATCGCCGCGGTCCAACTCCCCGATACCACGTTCGGCGGCGTCTCCAGGACCAGCTCGCGCAGCACGTCCGCGATCCTCTCGAGACGCGCCCCGTAGCCCTCGAGCCGCTCGGCGTCTGCGGAAGAGAACTTCGCAACTTCGCCCCGGGTGCGCCCCGCCCCGCTGCACAGGTAGCGTCCATCGGCCGTCGGCAGGAAATTGGCCAGCCGTCGCTCGACGATGCGCAGACCGAATTCGTGCAACCTGAGGTCGCGAATGACCTTCGGATTGAGCAGCGACACGGTGTACGCGGCCACCGAATTGCGAAAGCCCGGATGAAACTCTTCCGTCACCGCCGCGCCCCCGACCACCGCACGGCGTTCGAGGACGGTCACCTTCAGTCCGGCGCTCGCCAGATAGGCGGCGCAAACGAGCCCATTGTGGCCGCCCCCGACCACCACGACATCGCGGACCTCAGCGCTCATGGTGCCGATGACTCCAACCTGGCTGAGGGGCCCGGGGCGCACGCGCCTCGGGGAGAGTCGCGCGCATGCGGCGCGCGAAGCTGCGCAGGCAGACCTCGTTGTCACCGAGTGGCCCGACGGTGTAGCTGTCCGAGGCCATGCCCGCCTGTACGCGCTCGATGAGCGTGGTGTCCTCGCGATTGACCTGCCGGTTGATCCGCCAGTTCAAATAGCGCGCCGCACGCATCTCGCGCCGCTCGTCGGGATGCACGTACGCGATCTCCCGAATCAACGTCTCAGTCGGGGAAATCGGCACGAACTGCATGAAATCGACCTGGTCCGGATAAATGTCGAAGGCCACGTTGGGCCAAAGCTTGAAGTAGATCCACATCCGCTGGCGCGACGCTGACAGATGCGCCACGGGCGGCAACAGGGACTGGTAGCGAGCCTCGGACCAATTGCTCGAGGGCGTCGCGCGCAAGTGTCCCCACATCTTGTCGATCCAGGGCTGCGCTTCGATGCCGTAGGTGTCCCCGAAGAGTCGCGAGAGGCCGGGATGCGCCACCGGAATGTGCAGTCCGTCTGAATAGTTGTCGGCGATGTTCTTCCAGTTCACGGGACGCGGGCGCAATGTGACCCGCCCCTGCGGAAGCAGCGCTTCGAGCCGGTACTCCGCGAGCTCCTGCAGGTACGGTGCAGCCATCTCGCGCACGCTCGGCGCACCGGGCGCGAACCGGACGAACACGAATCCGAAGAAGATTTCCTGCTCCAGCGAAGCGAGCCCGTGCCGCTGCCGGTCGAGACCCTGGAAGGCATCGCGCTGCGGCAGAGCGATGAGACGACCGTCGGTCGCGTAAGTCCACGCGTGGTACGGGCACGTGATTCGCCGTCCGCAGTGTCCCTTCGGACCATCGAGCAGGCGGGCGGCACGATGCCGGCAGACGTTGTGGAAGCTGCGAACCTCGCCGTCATCGCCGCGAACCGTGACGACACTCTGGCCGAGGAAATCAAACGTGTGGAAATCGCCGCGCTGCGGAATGTCGTTGACGTGGCAGACGAGCTGCCAGCTGGCGCGGAATATCCGCTCCTGCTCGAGCGCGAAGAACTCCGGATCACGATAGATCCAGGCAGGCAGACTCAGCGACTCCTCGTCGACTGCGGAGACGATGTCGATCGCAGATGCGCTCACGGCCGGACTCGCGTGGCCTACTATTGAACGACTGTACAGCAGTATTTTGATCACGGTCAAGCGGCCGCTGTCCGAGGCATGCTCGTGGCTGCCGCAGGCGCAGCGCGGGGTATCATGGGCGCGACGCGGCAGCGAATCCGCGTGCGCCGATCGTGCAATGAAAGGGAGTGCGCTGATGGCCCCGGAGCCTCGCCCGCCGAAATTCCGCCGCGCGCCGCCGACCGTGCGGCGCGAGGCGCTCATCGAAGCGACTCTCGCGTGCCTGCGCGCGCATGGCCATGCCGGCGTATCAGCGCGGCGCATCGGCGCCGAAGCGGGGGTGTCCCCGGGGCTGATCACCCATCACTTTCCCAGCATCTCGGCCCTGGTCGCGGCCGCCTACGAATCGCTCGCCATGTCGCTGCTGCAATCCATCGAGCAACATGCCCGCACAGCCCAGGCCACGGCCCGGGAGCGGCTGCGGCGGTTCTTCGAAGCCTCGTTCGCCCCGGGACTGCTCGAGCCCGGACTGTTCAATACCTGGCTCGTGTTCTGGAGCATGATGGCCCATGATGAAGGCGTGCGCGCGGTCCACAACCGCACTTACGTCGCCTATCGCGCCGCGCTCGAATCGATGCTCGCGGATCTGTCCGGCTCGCAGGGGACGCCGCCGTTCAAATTGCGGCCGGCCGCCATCGCGCTCTCCGCCTTGCTCGATGGCCTGTGGATCGAAGCCAGCATGAACCCGCGCACATTCAAGCCCGCCGAAGCCGTCGCACTGTGCGAAGACTGGATCAGTGCGCTCAGCGAAGGTGCGTTCCCGAGTCTGCTCGGCACGTCGCCAGCACCCGCAGCGGCCCGGCGCCGTCCCCGCACGCCCCGCGGCCACGGCTGAGAGAAAACCAGTTCAAGACTTGCCACTGCCGTTGCCGGCAAAGAGCAGACTGCAGCAGGTGACTGCACCTTCCGCTTTTTCCAGTTCAGAGACGTCGACCACACGGACCTGCACGCCATGGTGGCGCAGCCGCTCGGCAGTGCGCGGCTTGGAGGCCGGATAAATCACCTCGCCGTTGAGCAGCAGCGCGTTGGCGCCGAGCGGCTCAGCGGGATCGACCTCGATCCGCTCGAACCGGCCGAAGGATTCCGTCGCGATGTACTCGGGATTGACCAGCACCGTGTCCGGCGCCACCAGGGTCACGGCGCTCTTCAGGTGCAGACAGCCGTGCACCGGAATCGCTTCAACACGGTAACCGAACGGCGCCACCAGCTCCGCGAGCCGCTCGATGCCGCAACGGTTGCTGCGGCCGGAGCAGCCGACATAGATCGTGCGGTTCACGCGCAGCACGTCGCCGCCATCGAGCGTTGCCGGCGCACCCATCTCGGCAATCCGGCGGTATCGGCCGAGCAGGTCCGCCACCGAGGCGGTCTCGGCGCGCCGCGACGGTGCGCCTGGACGCGTCACGATGGCGATTTCCTCCAGCACGATGGCCGTGTCCTCGACGAACACTGAATCAGCCAGCGCCGGCGCTTCGGGAAGACGCTCGAGGTGACACCCGAGGCTGCTGAGCGTCCGTTCGTAGGCAGCGTGCTGTTCGCGCGCTAAGTCGATGTCGATCTGCGTCCGCGGCAGATGCGTCAGCTCACAGCGCACCATCGCCGGACTCACCGGGCGCGTCACCGCGATGCGCGCCTGTTGCGGGCTGCTCGACACGGGCACCTCGAGGAAGACGATACTCGGCACCAAGAATATCAGGTAGTGTGTACCGGCTCGAATTCTCCGTCCCGTCTTCGGAGGACTCCTCGACATGCATTCCGGCGGCGAACCGCGACGCAGCCTCGGACTCGCCACGACCAC
>JAKADE010000371.1 GCA_021820785.1 Pseudomonadota bacterium | reverse complement strand
TTCATTGCCGTGGTGCCGCGCAGTACCGCCGCGGAGAAGATCGCCGCCATCGAATTCCAGGGCGGGGAATGCCACTTCGTGGACGACCCGAACCAGGTCTACGCACAGGCCGAACAATTGGCGCGAGACGTGCGCGGCCATTACATGGACCAGTTCAAGTACGCCGAACGGGCCACGGACTGGCGCGGCAACAACAATATCGCCGAGTCCATCTTCAACCAGCTCGGCCGTGAACGACATCCGGTGCCGCGCTGGATCGTGTGCGGCGCCGGGACCGGCGGCACTTCCGCCACGCTCGGGCGGTTCGTGCGCTACAACCACTTCGCCACCGAGATCTGCGTCGCCGACCCGGAAGGCTCGGTCTTCCACCGCTATTTCGCCGATCGGACCGTGAGGACGCTCGAGCGCTGCGAGAGCTGCATCGAGGGGATCGGCCGCCCGCGGGTCGAGCCCTCGTTCATTCCCGAAGTGGTCGACCGGATGCTCGTGGTCCGCGACGCCGAGAGCATCGCCGCGGCGCGCGTACTGAGTGAACGCCTAGGGCGCTCGTGCGGCGGCTCGACCGGTACCAACCTGTGGGCCTGCGCGCAGCTGATCAGCGAGATGGTTGCGCGGGGTCAGAGTGGCTCGGTGGTGTCGATTCTGTGCGATCAGGGCGAACGGTATGCCTCGACTTATTTCAACGACGAGTGGGTGGCGACCAAGGGACTCGATCTGGGCCGCGGGATGCAGGCCATGCGGGATTTTTTTGCCGGCCGCCGCTTCAGCGCAGCGTAACCGGCTCACAGCGAAGGGGGATGTATGCGAAGCACAGAGGGAACGATGCAGTTCGGCGCGGTGCTGCGTACTGCGACCGTGATGGCCGGTGCGGCGTTCGCGCTGCTCTGCGGCGTGACGCACGCGGCCAATGCACCACTCACGGTGCGGACCCAGTACGGCCGGGTCCGCGGCGCTCTCGAGCGCGGTGTCCTGGCATTCAAGGGCATTCCGTATGCCGCTCCGCCCGAGGGAATGTTGCGCTGGGCGGCGCCACAGCCACCGCGGTCCTGGCACGGCGTGCGCTCGGCACGTCATTTCGGACCGGACTGCATGCAGCGTCCGACGCCTGGAGATCAGGCGCCGCTGCGCACCCGGGCGAGCGAGAACTGCCTGTACGTCAATGTGTGGCGGCCGGTGCATTCCTCTGGCAAGCCTCTGCCGGTGATGGTGTGGATTTATGGCGGGTGGTACGTCGACGGCGGCACGTCGCCGGCCATCTACGATGGCACTTCCTTCGCACGGCGCGGCGTGGTGTTGGTCAGCTTCAACTATCGGCTGGGAAATTTCGGTCTGTTCAGTTTCCCGGCGCTGCTGCACGCGCATCAGCCGGTCGGCGATTTCACGTTCATGGACCAGATCGCCGCGCTGCGCTGGGTGCAGCGCAACATCGCCGCGTTTGGCGGCAATCCGCACAACGTGACGGTGTTCGGGGAGTCCGCCGGTGGCGCATCGGTGAACGCGCTGCTGATCACGCCGCTCGCCAGGGGGTTGTTCCAGAAGGCGATCATCGAATCCGGCGGCGGCGCCGGCTGGCTCGGACCGGACCGGCCGCTGCGCGGCGGGGCGCATTCAGCCGAGGCGGCCGGTGTGCGGCTGGCGCATCAGCTCGGGGTCCGTGGACAGGGTCCGAAGGCGCTTGCCGCGCTGCGCGCGTTGCCTGCGGAGCAGGTGCTGGAGGGTCTCAACATGCAGACTCGCAGTCACGTCGTCGGCTACGTGGGCGGCCCGATCGTCGATGACCGGCTGTACTTCGGGCCGCCGGTGCGCGAATACGCCAAGGGCATGGGGGCGCGTATCCCGGTGATGATCGGCACCAACAGCGCGGATATGGGCTGGATGCAGGCGAAGTCCCTGAAGGCGTTGTTTGCCGAGTTCGGCCCCTATGCCGCCCGGGCACGGGCGCTGTTCGATCCGACCGGCCGGGCCCCGCTGCAGCAGGTCTCGGCCGAAGTCGGCGGCGATGTGTGGATGATCGAGCCGGCGCGCGCGATCGCACGGATTCTCTCGGCGCGCGGGCAGCCCGTGTACGAGTATCGCTTCTCCTACGTGCCGACCTCCATGCGCGGCAAATGGTGGGGCGCCTGGCACGCCACCGAGATCCCCTTCGTATTCGATACCTTGCGCGTGCACTACGGAGCGCTCACCTCGCGCGCCGATGAGATCATGGCCCGCACGATGCAGCGATACTGGGTGGCCTTCGCGCGGACGGGTCATCCCGACCCGGCCGGGGAGCCGCGCTGGCCGCGCTACCAGACCCGAGCGGATCGGCTGATGAACTTCACGGACCACGGCCCGGTGTTCGAGCCCGATCCGTACCGCCAGCGGCTCGATCTGGTGCTGCGGGCGGGCCTGCAGCGGCCCGGAACCTGATACGGTGCGCCGGTCGCCGGAAACTCTCCGGCGACTGGCGCGCTCAAAGCGCCTAGGGGACCGTGCAGAGGATGATCGACATGAGGCGCGTGCGAGGTTTCGTTTGGGCGTGCCTGCTGGGGGTGACGCCTGCGCTCGGTGCTGCGGCCCACGCCGTGCGTCCGGCAGCGGTGGGCGAGCCGGCGGTATGGCGCACTTATGACCTGATCGTGGATCTGGACAAGCTGCCGCGCACCTTCACCTGCGACCAGCTGTGGTACGTGTTTCGAGGCGTGCTGCTGCGCCTCGGCGTGCCGTCCGGCAGCGTCCACATCCTGCCGTACCGCTGCAGCAGTTCCCCCTCCGGGGACCTGCGCTCCCCGCGCGTCCAGGTGAGTTTCCGCATGCCCTCGGTGCTGCACGGACCGGCCGTCCGATGGGCACAGCTGCGGGCGGTGAGCCGCACCGTTACGGTGCGGCCGGGCGAGCCCAAGCGGCTCGAGCCGACGGACTGCAGGCTGCTGCGCCAGATTCGCGAGACGTTGCTCGCATCGCTTCCCGTGCAGGTGGTGAGCAGCCAACTGAACTGCGGTCCCGGTGAGCCCTTCAGCGTGACGGTGCGGGACTGGGTGGCCGCGGCGCCCTAGTGAGTGGCGTCTGGGCCCCGGCCGGGGCCGGAGGCGCCGCCTGCGGGGCGACGCCTCCCGGGAGCGAGTCGTGCGCTCAGGCCGTCTCGAGTTCGGCGGCGGCGAATTCGAAGTTGGCCAGCTTCGCGAGGAAATTGTCGGCAAAGTCCGCGCGGCGGTTGCGGAAATCGACGTAGTAGGCGTGTTCCCACACGTCGAGCACCAGCAGTGCCTTGCCTTCGCCGGTAGCGAGCGGGGTGCCGGCATTGCCGGTCTTGGTGATCTTCAGCCGTCCATCCTTGCCGAGCACCAGCCAGGCCCAGCCCGAGCCGAACTGGCCGAGCGCGGCGGCCTTGAAGGCTTCCTTGAACTTCTCCACGCTGCCGAAATCCCCGACGAGCTTCTTCTCCAGGCTGCCCGGAATGCCGCCGCCGGTGGCGGAGAGGGACTTCCAGAACAGGCTGTGGTTCCAGTGCTGCCCGGCGTTGTTGAATACCGGGGCGAGATCGTCGCGGCCGTGGGCCATGCGGATGATCTCCTCGAGGCTCTTGCCCTTGAGCGCGTCGTTCTTCTCCACCAGGCCGTTCAGCGCAGTGACGTACGCCTGGTGATGCTTGCCGTGATGCAGCTCCAGGGTTTCCTGGCACATGCCGTGTGCAGCGAGCGCGCCGGGCGCGAAGGGAAGCGAGGGTAGTGTGAAGGTCACGGTGGCTCCTCCGTCAGTGATACCGATCCCGGGTGGGCGAGCCCCGAAGGCTAGGAGACTTTTTGGAATTTGTCTAGGCGTGTCCCGGGAGCCGATCGGGCATAATGCTGCGCCCGAGAACGCCTCCCCCGTCTCCGGGGAGACCGATGCAGCTCAAGGCCCAGGCCCAAAAAATAGCGCGCCACCCGTTCCGCTTGCTGCTGCGGCTGCGGCTGGCCTTGTTCGGACACGAAGAGCTCTTCGGCATCGTGTTCTGGGCGACGCTGATCGGCATCGCCGGCGCACTCGCCAGCATCGTGTTCCGGGCCGGCATCCGCCTGTGCATCCGCATCTTCAGCGGCTATTGGACGCAGGCCGAGCACGGCTCGGGTCTCGTTCCCGTCGCGGTGCGCCTCGCCTGG
>JAKADE010000370.1 GCA_021820785.1 Pseudomonadota bacterium | reverse complement strand
GCAGATGACGATGCACGGCCAGACTGTCGAGCAGGTGATGCGTTACCATATCGGCCGGTTCGGTGATCGCCGTCAGGTTGAAGCGGCGGTTCCAACGGGCCAATTCCTCCAGCAACCGCAGCAGCCGCAACGCATCGTGCTCCGTCAGCGCGACACCCAGCGCCGCAGCGGCGTGGATGAGCGGGCGGGTGGCGTGTTGGGCGTCGGACGCCCCGGGCGTCGGCTGGGAAGAACTCATGGCTCGAGCGGCCTCTGACAGCCCCGATTGTGGCAGAGGCCCGGGCCGGGCGCTGAAAAAATTTTCCGGCGGCGACGCCGGTCGAGGCTTCGAGGTGAGACTGCTGCTCGTGGAAGATGACACCATGATCGGCGAGGCGATCCGCGCCGGACTGCGGCGCGAGGGGTTCGCCGTCGACTGGGTGCATGATGGGGAAACGGCCGAGCAGGTGCTCAGGAACGAGCCGTTCGACCTGCTGTTGCTTGACCTTGGCCTGCCGCGCCGCTCGGGGCTGGCGGTGCTCTCGGCGCTGCGCGCCCGGGGCGATGCACTGCCGGTGATCATCCTCACGGCGCGCGATGCGGTCTCGGACCGCGTGCAGGGCCTGGATGCCGGTGCCGACGACTATCTCGTCAAACCGTTCGACCTCAACGAGCTCGCGGCGCGCATCCGCGCACTGCTGCGGCGCAAATCCGGCCAGACCGCCCCGGCGATCGAGCACCTCGGCGTGACCCTCAACCCGGCGGCGCACACCGTGCAGCGCGACGGGCAGGACGTCGCGCTCTCGCCGAAGGAGTTCGCGCTGCTGCAGCTGCTGATGGAACGTCCCGGCACCCTGCTGCCGCGTGCCCGGATCGAGGCGCGGCTGTACGGCTGGGGCGAGGAAGTCGAGAGCAATGCCGTGGAGGTCCATGTCCACGGCCTGCGCCGCAAGCTCGGCGCGGACTTCATCCTGACCGTACGCGGCGTCGGCTACCGGGTGCGGCCTGCATGACACTGCGTTCGCTGCGGGCGCGACTGCTCGCGTGGCTGCTCGGCGGCATCGCGGTCGTCTGGTTGATCGGCGGGTTCGTCGTGTACCGCAACACGCTGAAGCAGGCCGACACTTTCTTCGACTATCACCTCGAACAGATGGCGCTGCTGCTGCGCGATCAGCCGGTGGAGTATCTGCTGCCGCTTGAGATCCCCTCGCGCGTGGCCGAGTACGGTTTCGTGGTGCAGGTGTGGACCGCCAACGGCCGGCGCATCTGGGCGCCCCCGCACACCGTGCTGCCGAATTACACGGCGCTCGGGTTCTCCACGGTCAAGACCAGCGAGGGCCGCTGGCGGGTGTTTGGCGTCGCCTCGCCCACCCGCGTGATCCAGGTGGCGCAGCTGATGCGGGTGCGCCGCCAGCAGGCTGTCCAGCTGGTGCTGAAGACCCTCGAGCCGTTCATGCTCACGGTGCCGATTCTCGGCATCCTGGTCTGGTTCGCCGTCGGGCACGCGCTCGAGCCGCTGCAGCGGCTGGCCAGCTCGGTCAAGGCGCGGCGCGTCGCCGCGCTCGAGCCGCTCGCGCACGAGCAGCTGCCGGAAGAGGTGCAGCCGCTGGTGGCGGCGCTGAACGATCTGCTCGGGCGACTGTCCTCGGCGCTCGAGCGCGAGCGGGCCTTCCTGGCGGACGCGGCGCACGAGTTGCGCACGCCGCTCACCGCGCTGCATCTGCAGCTCGACGCCCTGGCCCGCGCTGGCACCGACCGCGAGCGCGCCGAGGCCATGGAACGCCTCTCGGCCGGCGTACAGCGCTCGATCCGCCTGGTCGAGCAGCTGCTCGCGCTCGCCCGCCAGGAGCCGCGCGCCGAGCCGGCGCGCGAGCCGATCGCGCTCGATGAGCTGGCACGCGACGTGGTCGCCGAACTCGTGCCGCTCGCCGACGCGCGCCACATCGACCTCGGCATCGCCGAGGCGCAACCGGTACTGATCCAGGGCGAGCGCGAAGCGATCGCGACGCTGGTGCGCAACCTGGTCGACAACGCGGTGCGCTACACGCCCGGCGGCGGACGCGTCGACGTGACGGTCCTCGGCAGCGGCGGGCCCGACCGGGCGGTGTTGAAAGTCGCCGACAACGGTCCGGGAATCCCGCCGGAGGAGCGGGCCCGGGTCTTCGACCGCTTCTACCGCCAGCCGGGCGCGAATGCCCCGGGCAGCGGCCTCGGACTCGCCATCGTCAAGACGATCGCCGTGGCGCACGGGGCGCAGGTGGAACTCGGCGCGGGCGAGCACGGTCGCGGGCTGACCGTGACCGTCACGTTCGCCGCGGCGCCACCGGCCTGAGCGGCGCGGCTCACTTGGCCCGGCGCGAGGTCTGCGCCTGCAGGAATTTCGCGGCGGCCCAGCGCAGGACATGCCGAGCGGCCGGCGTCGCGAACCGCCGCCCGGCGTGTGCGACCGTCACCAGCTGGACGTGCTCGCCATGGAAGCGCAGCAGATACGCGAGCTGCTGCTCGTCCGCGGCGCGGATCGGGTCGCCGGCCAGTCCCTGCACCATCAGCAGCGGCGCGCGGATGCGCGCCACCTCCCCGAGCGGGGAGATGCGCCGCAGGAACTCCGACATGCCCCCGTCGCCCGCGTCATCGAACGCGGCGCGGCGAAAGGCCTGCTCAGCAGCCGGCGCGCGCGCGATGTAGTCGTTCAGACTGGCGATGCCGTCGACATCGATCGCACCGAGCAGGTGTCCGTCGAACGTGGCCAGGCAGTTCAGCGCGAGCCACCCGCCGTAGCCGCGTCCCATCAACACCACCCGGTGCACATCCAGGCCCGGCTGCATGCCGATCCAGACCAGCAGCGAGCCGATGTCCCGCACCGCATCGTTGCGGCGCATCCCGTCCGTGAGCGCACGGAAGCTGCGGCCAAAGCCGCCGGAGCCGCGCACGTTCGGGGCGATCACCGCATAGCCGAGCGTGTTGGTCACGAATTGCAGAAACGGGTGCCAGCCGGGCCGGAACTGGCCCGCCGGGTGCGCGTGCAGCACGATCAACACCGGAGCGGGGCCTGAGCCCGGCGGCAGGTAGACGTACGCCGAAAGCTGCCGCCAGTGACCGTCGAGGCGGTCCCAGGTCGGGAAATGCACCAGATCGGCGCGGGCCAGCCCCACGCCGATCGGCGCCGGCGCCACGGCTCGCCAGCGCTGCAGCCGTCCGCTGCCGGCCTCATACACCTCGATCCGCGGCGGGCGGCGGCTCGCCTGGAAGGTGAACGCCAGATGATCACGGGCATCGAAGCGCAGCGTTTCGATCACGCCGTGGCGCAGCCGCGGCACGGCGACATCGAGTTTCAGGCGCCGGTCGCGCACGTGCAGGCGGCTGTAGCCGTCGTGATCGACGGTGTAGGCGAGATACCGTCCATCGGGGCTAGCCGCAAACTGGCGCACGCCCCACGGGCTCGGGGCCGATACGGCCCGGACCCGTCCGCTGTGCGGATCGAGGCGCAGCAGCCGCTCTTGTTCGCTGTTCTGGTTCGAGATGAGGTAGATCGCCGTGCCGTCCGGCGCGAAGCGCGCCGTCAGGATCCGCGCGGCCGGCAGCGGGATGCGCTGCAGCGCACCGTCCCGCAGCTGCAGCAGATACAGCGATTCGGCGTCTGGGGCCGCATCGTGTACCAGCAGCAGGCGCTGACCGTCCGCGGACCAGTCGAGCAGGCGCCAGCGCCCCGTCAGGGCGCCGGCGACCAGACGCGGCACGCCGCCACGCACGATGTTCTCGACGTAGACCGCCTCACGATCCCCGTTCGGCACGGCGCTGAGCAGCGCGACGCGGTGGCCGCCCACGGACCATACCGGCCGGCCGATGAGGGTCTGGCCGGCCGCGAGAGGGCGGGGGGCGGCGCCCGCCAGGACGTGCCAGCCCGTCGCACCGTCCGCCCGCTGCGGGTAGATCACCGCCGTACCGACGCGGGGGACGAGTGCCACGCGGATCCCTTCGCCGAGTGGCGTCAGGACTGTCGGCTGTGCCGCAGGCGAGGCCAGCCGCTCGAGCAGGACCTGCCGCCCGGTGTGCGCCTCGATCAGCATCTGTCCGGTGGAGAGCCAGGCGAGGAAGCGCTCGCCGCGCCAGTGCTCGGCGCGCTGGAGCTGCTGCGCGAGCGG
>JAKADE010000369.1 GCA_021820785.1 Pseudomonadota bacterium | reverse complement strand
CGTGGCGGTGAAGTTCACCGCCGACGGCGTGCAGCGGATTGCCGAGATCGCCTTCCAGGTCAACGAGCGCACCGAGAACATCGGCGCGCGGCGCCTGCATACGGTGATGGAGCGGCTGCTGGAGTCGGTGTCCTTCGACGCCTCGGAGCAGTCCGGCGCCGAGATGCTGATCGACGCGGCGTACGTCGATGCGCAACTCGGCACCCTCGCCAAGGACGAGGACCTCAGCCGCTACATCCTCTGAAGTCCCCGGCCCCGCACGCCGGCTCAGCCGGCGTGCGGGTGCTCGTGATCCCAGCGGGCGAGGAAGTTGATCAGCTCGATCAGCTGCTGGTTGCCCCCGGCCTTGCCCGGGTCGGTGCGGTAGCGTCCGTCCACGATGATCGTCGGGGTGTGCATGATCTGGTAGAGCTTGCCGAGTTCGCGTGCCCGGTCCATCTCGACATGCACGTCGAAGGAATTGAACGCATTGCCGTAGGCCGCGGCGGACAGTCCGTGCCGTTCGGCAAACGCCACCTGCAGCGCAAAGGTCTTGCTGCGGCTGCTGCCCATCATGACGTTCTCGTCGCCGCCGGCGGCATTCTCGAGGCGGTGCAGGGTGTTGAACGCGGTGTCGACCAGATCACCCCGCCCGGCTGCCTCGAGCGAGTAATAGAGCCGGGCGTCCGCGACCTGAATCGGTCCCCACATCACCGGCGTACGCACGAACTGCACGTAGCCTGGCAGGTGCTTGCGCCAGGCGGTGATGTACGGCTCGAGCGCGTGGCAGTACGGACAGGCGAGATAGAAGAACTCCATCACCTGCACCTTGCCGGCCGGCGCATTGGTCGGTTGCGCCGGGGAGAGCACCGTGAAGTTCACGCCCGGCTTCCAGCGAGCACTCGAGGGGACATCGCCGGCGCGCGCCACCGGCGCCATGCCGGCACACAGCGCGAACGTCAGCGCCAGGGAGGCGAGCAGCAGCCCGCCGCGGGAGTCGATGCGTTTCATGTGTTCAGCCTGCGCTCTGGTGCTCGTGGTCCCACTGGGCGAGGAAGTTGATCAGGTCGATCAGCTTGTGCTCCCCGCCGGCCTTGACCACGTTGGTCTTGTAGCGACCGTCGACAATGATGGTCGGGACGCTGTCGACCTCGTAGATCTGGTTGACTTCCTCGGCCTGTTGCAGCCGGGTGCTCACGTCGAAGGAGTTGTAGGCGGCCGCGAACGCGCTCGGCGACACGCCGTTCTTCGCGGCAAACGCCTGCTGCATGCGCAGTGTGTTCGCTTTGCTGCTGCCGACCAGGATCGATTCGCTGTTGGTCTGCATCTCCAGCCCATGGATGTACTGGAACGCCTTGTCTACCAGGTCGTGCCGGCCGAGCGCCTCGAACGTATAGTACAGCCGCGCATGCGCCCGCTGCACCGGTCCCCACATCACCGGGACGCGCACGAACTGCACGTACGAGGGTTTGCTCTTGCGCCAGGCCTCGATGAGCGGCTCGAGCGCGTAGCAGTGCGGGCAGGCGAGCCAGAACACCTCCATCACCTGCACTTTGCCCGGCGGGGCGTTGGTCGGTTGCGCCGGGGAGATCACGGTGTAACTGACGCCGGGGCGCCACTCGCTGCTGGTCGGCAGCGCCAGAGGAGTGTTCGCTGCCGCCGCCGCGCTCGAGGCTGCCGCGGCAGAGCCGGAAGCCGACGATCCGCCGCCCGCGCCTGCCGCCGTGCCGGCGGACGAGGTGCTGCCGTTCTGCGGCGCCGGCGCCTGGTGCGAACTGCAGGCGCAGAGCGCGAGGGCGAGCGCGGTGGACAATGCGAGCTGGCGGATCATGGGATGCAATTCTCCTTGGGGGTTCCGTTCAACGCAGGCCTTGCACGTATGAGGCCACCGCCTGCATCTGGGCGGGGCTCAGTCGCTTGGCA
This sequence comes from Pseudomonadota bacterium, assembly GCA_021820785.1. Next base: position 2,222 of record JAKADE010000369.1, on the reverse strand, counting down.
ATCGTGAACATCATGATGCTGTTGGGGGTCGCCGTGGCCGGGTTCGGCCCGCTGTAACGCGTGCCGTTGGCATAGGCCTGCAGCTGCGCCAGAACGTAGGCGGACTGCTGGGCACGCAGCGCCGGGTAGCCGGCCGCCGGGTTGCCCTGGCCGGTCGGCCCGTGGCAGGCCGCGCAGGCCGGCACCTGCCGCTGCGGATCCCCGGAGCGGTACAGTGCCTCGCCGGCCTTCCAGAGGGTCGGGTCGGCGGTGAGACCGGTCGGTGTCTGCGCGGCGAAATAGACCGCCAGATTGTCGATGTCCTGGTCCGTCAGCCCCGCCGCCATGGCCGACATCATCGGGTTCTGGCGGACGCCGGCCCGGAATGCGTGCAGCTGCTCGACGATGTACACCGCATTCTGCCCGGCAAGGCGCGGGAAGACGGGACTGACGCTGTTGCCGTTCGGACCGTGGCAGGCGAAACACATCGGCGCCTTCGCCGCGCCGGCCTGCACCGAGCCGTCGGTGTACGGATCCGGGGTCACGGCCGCAGGACTGCTCCGGGCGGGTGCCGCTGCTGCCGCCGCAGGCGCTGCGGTTGCAGGCGGGGGTGCCGCAGCGCTCTTCGGCGCGGCGGGCGGTGCGGCCGCGCCGGCCAGGGCAGCCGCGGACATCATCACCAGGGTCGGGACGAGAAGCAGCAGAGTCTTTTTCGCCATGGTTCGCTCTCTCGGGATTCAGACCGATGACGCGAAAGGCCGGATTGTACACTAGGCGCATGCGGCCATTTCCCCAAGCCCGTTTTCTGACCAGCGCTGCGGCGCCGGCGCAGTTCCCCGCCGACCACGGCGTCGAAGTCGCCTTCGCCGGACGCTCCAATGCCGGCAAGTCGACCGCGATCAACGCCATCGTGGCTCACCATGGCCTGGCGCGCGCCAGCAAGACGCCGGGACGGACCCGGCTGATCAACTTCTTCGCACTGTCGGAGCACGCGCGGCTGGTCGATCTGCCCGGCTACGGGTACGCGAGCGCCCCGGAGCGCGAACGGCGCACGTGGCCTGCGCTCATCGAAGCGCTGCGCGGCCGCGAGGCGCTGCGCGGGGTATTCCTCATCGTCGATGCCCGGCGCGGCGTCGGCGCCGGCGACGAGGTGCTCATCGAGTGGGCTGCCGGGCGGCGCGTGCACGTGCTGCTCTCGAAGAGCGACAAGCTCAGCCGCAACGAGGCGCGCCGGGCGCTGGCCGCTGCGGCCGGCGTGCTCGGTCCCGAGGCCACGGTCCAGCTGTTCTCGGCGCACACCGGCGACGGCGTCGAGCAGGCACAGCGTACCCTCGGGGCCTGGCTGGAGGCGCGCGAGCCAGCGGAAGACGCGAAATCAGGGGGTTAAAAGACCCCGATGGCCGCACTGGCCATCGGGGCAGACCAACCCGGCACAGGTCTCGTGTGAACCGGGCTTGACCCGCTCAGGGAGGGAAGCGGGGAGTGCCGAAGCACTCGATAGGTTGGAGTCGCTCCGCGCCGCAAAGTTCCGTGGCCTGATGATCACGCACCGGCACTATGGCCACGCTCAAGCTTTGCCGGGGGGTCCTGCTTGGCCGGGCCCCGGGGCACGTGGGAGACTGGCCCGAGGAGGTTCTGAACCGATGCACCTGCGCGACCCCCACCTGCTGCGGACCCAGGCGTATGTCGGCGGCCGCTGGATCGATGCCGACTCCGGCGCGGTCACCGCGATCCGCAACCCCGCCACCGGTGCCGAACTCGGCACGGTCCCGGAACTCGCGGCCGCCGAAACCCGCCGGGCGATCGAGGCGGCGCATGCGGCGTTCCCGTCCTGGGCGGTGCAGACCGCCGAGGCGCGTGCTGCGCTCCTGCACCGCTGGCACGCGCTGCTGCTCGAGCACCAGGAGGACCTCGCCACGCTCATGACCGCCGAGCAAGGCAAGCCGCTCGCCGAAGCGCGCGGGGAGATCGCCTACGCGGCGTCCTTCATCGAATGGTTCGCCGAGGAGGCGCGCCGGGTCTACGGAGAAGTGATCCCGCCGCACCAGGCGGATAAGCGCCTGATCGTCCTGCGTCAGCCCGTGGGGGTCGCCGCGGCGATCACGCCGTGGAACTTCCCGGCCGCCATGATCACGCGCAAGGCCGCCCCGGCGCTCGCCGCCGGCTGTACGTTCGTGTGCAAACCGGCCATCCAGACGCCGTTCTCGGCGCTGGCGCTCGCGGAGCTCGCCGCGCCCGCCGGG
>JAKADE010000010.1 GCA_021820785.1 Pseudomonadota bacterium | reverse complement strand
CGACATCGCCGAGCGGCTGGCCATCGAGCGGGCCAAGAAGCTCTTCGGCGCCGCCTATGCCAACGTGCAGCCGCACTCCGGCTCGCAGGCCAATGCCGCGGCCTATTTCGCGCTGATTCAGCCCGGGGATCCGATTCTCGGCATGAGCCTGGACCACGGCGGACACCTCACCCATGGGGCCCGCGTGAACTTCTCCGGGAAGTTCTTCCGCGCCGCGCAGTACGGGATTCGTCCGGAGACCGGCGAAATCGATTACGAGCAGGTCGCGCGGCTCGCCGCCGAGCACCGTCCGAAGATGATCATCGCAGGCTTCTCCGCCTATTCACGGGTGGTCGACTGGGCGCGGTTTGCCGAGATCGCCAAGGACGTCGGCGCCTATCTGGTGGTGGACATGGCGCACGTGGCGGGACTGGTGGCCGCCGGGGTGTATCCGAGTCCCGTGCCGCATGCCGATGTCGTCACGACCACGACGCACAAGACGCTGCGCGGGCCGCGCGGCGGCCTGATCCTCGCGCGCGCCAACGAGGAAATCGAGAAGAAGCTCAATTCACTGGTGTTCCCGGGCACCCAGGGCGGCCCGCTGATGCACGTCATCGCGGCCAAGGCGGTGGCGTTTCTCGAGGCGCTGCAGCCGCAGTTCGTCGACTATCAGCGCCAGGTGCTGGCCAATTCCCGCGCCATGGCAGCGCGGCTCGTCCGGCGCGGTTACGACATCGTCTCCGGCGGCACCGACAATCATCTGTTCCTGCTCAGCCTGATCGGGCGGGAGATCACCGGCAAGGATGCCGATGCCGCGCTCGGCAAGTCCAACATCACGGTGAACAAGAACGCGGTGCCCAACGACCCGCGTCCGCCCTCGGTGAGCAGCGGTCTGCGTCTCGGAACGCCGGCCGCCACGACCCGAGGCTTCAAGGAGGCCGAGGTCGAACGGGTCGCCGACCTGGTTGCCGATGTCCTCGATGCGGCCGGCGACACGGCGGTGATCGAGCGCGTCCGCTCACAGGTGCTCGAACTCTGCGGTCGCTTCCCGGTGTACGGCCCGCGCTGAGGCGGGTCCGGACCGCCGGCGGTAGGTCCTCATGCATTGTCCGTTCTGCGGTCACGTCGAGACCAAGGTCACCGACTCGCGGCTGGCGAGCGAGGGGGCGCAGATTCGCCGCCGGCGCGAGTGCCTGGCCTGCGGGGAGCGGTTCACGACCTTCGAGACCGCCGAGCTGGTGATGCCGATGGTCGTCAAGGGCGACCGGCGGCGCGAGCCGTTCGATGAGGCCAAGCTGCGCGCCGGGATGGAAAAGGCGCTCGAGAAGCGGCCGGTGGCGCGCGCAGCGATCGATGCCGCGGTGAGTCACGTCACCCACAAGGTGCGCACGCAGGGGGAGCGGGAAATCCCCTCCGGCGCGATCGGCGAGCTGGTCATGGAGGAGCTGCGCCAGCTCGATGAGGTCGCCTACGTGCGCTTCGCGTCGGTGTATCGGCACTTCGAGGATGTCGAGGCGTTTCACGAGGAGATCCGCAAGCTGCGCGATGCCCGTCCGGCGCCAGCGCCGCGCGCCCGCAAGCGCGCCGCGCCGACGGCGCCGCGGCGCGAACAGCTCTCGCTGCTGCCGCCGGAGCCCGATGAGGCGGAAAAGAGCGGCGACGCATGAGCGAGACGCCGTTTTCCCCGTTCGACCGCAGCGCGATGGCGCGTGCGCTCGAGCTTGCCGCACTCGGCCTGGAGACGGCGCACCCTAACCCCCGGGTCGGCTGCGTCATCGCCCGAGGCGAGCGGATCATCGCCGAGGGCTGGCATGTGCGGACCGGGGAGCCCCATGCAGAGGTTCATGCGCTGCGCGCGGCCGGCGCGGCCGCTGCCGGCGCCACGGCATACGTCACGCTCGAACCGTGCAGCCATCATGGACGCACGCCGCCTTGCGCGCAGGCGCTCCTCGATGCGGGCATCGGGCGCGTCGTCTTTGCGCTCGGGGACCCGAATCCCCGCGTCAACGGTGGGGGTGCACGCCTGCTGCGCGAGGGCGGTGTGCGGGTGGAGTCGGGTCTGCTGGAGGCCGAGGCGGCCGACCTCAACGTCGGATTTCTCAAGCGGATGAGATCGGGGCGTCCCTGGGTCCGGGTGAAACTCGCCATGAGCCTCGATGGCCGCACGGCGCTCGCCAACGGACAGAGTCACTGGATCACCGGACCCGATGCGCGCCAGGACGTGCAGCGCTGGCGGGCCCGCAGCGGTGCGGTGCTCACCGGCATCGGCACCGTGCTCGCCGATGACCCGCGCCTCGATGTCCGCCTGCCGGACCCGCCGGGTGGTGCCCGTCCGCCGCAGCTGCGGGTCGTGCTCGATTCGCAGCTGCGCACGCCGCCTGGGGCCCGGCTGTTCTCGATCCCCGGGCCGGTCCTGGTGGTGGGGCGGGCGCCGCCGCCGGCCGAGGCGCCGGCATTCGCTCACCGCCGCGCCGCTCTCGAGGCGCACGCCACCGTCGAGACACTGCCGGCCGTGGCCGGGGAACGCGTTCCGTTCGAGGCCGTGCTCGAGGATCTGGGACGCCGTGAAATCAATGAGCTATGGGTCGAGGCAGGGCCGACGCTGGCCGGTGCGCTGCTGGCGGACGGCTGGGCGGACGAACTCATCCTGTACGTGGCGCCTCGTTTGCTCGGGCCGCAGGGCCGGCCGCTCGTGCACCTGCCGGCGCTCGAGCGGCTGCAGGACTCGGCGTGGTTTGACATCATTGCGAGCGAGCCTATCGGCACGGACCTGCGGCTGTGTCTGCGGCCCCGGCCGCCACCCAAAGAGGATCCCTGAAGTGTTCACTGGAATCGTGCAGGAAGTCGGGCGCATGGTCGAGCGCGAGAAGCGCGACGGCGACCATCGCATGGGATTCACTTTCGGGCGGATCGATCCGGCGGCGCTGCGCATCGGGGACAGCATCTGCGTGCAGGGCTGCTGTCTGACCGTGGTGGAGCTGCAAGCCGAGACCTTCCGCGCCGACGTGTCGCGCGAGACGCTGCGGCTGACCACGCTCGGCCAATTGCCCCTCGGCGCACACGTCAATCTGGAGCCCGCCCTGAAGGCCGGCGATGCGCTCGGCGGGCACCTGCTGAGCGGTCACGTCGATGGTCTGGGGCAGGTGGTGGAGATCGTCGAGGAAGCCCGCTCCTGGCGGGTGGACATTGCCCTCGCGGACGATGCGCTCGCACGGTATGTCGCGCGCAAAGGTTCGGTGGCCGTCGATGGCGTGAGTCTCACGGTGAACCTCGTGCATGACTCCACGTTCCGCGTGAACCTGATTCCGCACACCCGTGAAGTCACGACACTGGGCAGGCTTCAACCCGACGACTTCGTGAATATCGAAATCGACCTGATTGCCCGCTACGTGGAGCGGCTGCTCGCCACGGGCCGGGAAGGGCCCTGATGCACCGCGCGCAGCGCTGGCTGAGCCTCCTTGCTGCCGCGCTCACGCTGTCGGCTGCTGCGGCCAACGCGGCCGTCCCGCGCATCGGGGAACGGGCGCCGCCGCTCATCGTGCGCGAGTTCAGCGGCCGGACGTTCGATCTGGCTCTGGAGCGCGGCCGGGTGGTGTTGGTGAGTTTCTGGGCCACCTGGTGCTCGCCGTGCCATGCGGAGATGCCCGTGCTGCAGTCGTTTTACGGGCAGTTCCACCGGCGCGGCGTGGCGCTGATCGCCCTGAGCATCGATCGGGCAGCCAGCCGGGCCAGCGTCGAGCGGGCCCTGCACGGATTCACCTATCCGGCGGCCCTCGCCCGCGCTGCCCGGGTGGACGGGTTCGGCGAGCCGCTGGCGGTGCCCATGACCTATGTCATCGATACCCACGGGGTCATCCGGGCGCGGCTGCTCGGCGGGCTGACGGGCGTTACCGCCCGCGAGCTCCGGGCCGCCGTGCGGCCCCTGCTCGCGGCGGTGCACCGGCCACTGCGCTAGCGTCCCGCGCCGGGGGAGGCGGGCCGCACGGTATACTAGTGGGCCCAACGCACCAGGCCCGCGCGATGTCCAAAGTCCTCCCCCTCTCCGGCAAGGCCCCGCCGTCGGGCGTCAAACTGAACAGCGTCGAGGAAATCCTCGCCGACCTGCGTGCCGGGCGCATGGTCATCATCATGGATGACGAGGATCGTGAGAACGAAGGCGACCTGATCATGGCGGCCGAGTGCGCGACGCCCGAGGCGGTGGCCTTCATGATCCGCCACACCAGCGGGATCCTCTGCGTGCCCATGGAGGAAGCCTGGCTCGAGCGGCTGGAGCTGCCGCAGATGGTCACCCACAACAGCGAGGCGCATCGCACCGCGTTCACCGTCTCGGTGGACGCCGTCGAGGGCACCACGACCGGGGTGTCCTCCGGTGACCGTGCGGTCACGATCCGCGCGCTGGCCCGCGCCGAGGCGCGGGCCGCCGATTTCGCCCGTCCCGGACACATTTTCCCGCTGCGCGCGCGGCGCGGCGGGGTGCTCGTGCGCACCGGCCACACCGAGGCGGCCGTGGATCTGTGTCGCCTCGCCGGACTGCAGCCGGTCGGGGTGATTTCCGAGTTGATGAACGAGGACGGCTCGATGGCACGGCGCGAGCAGCTGCATGCCTTCGCCGCGACGCACGGCCTGAAGATTGGCACCATCGCGGACCTGATCCGCTACCGCCTGCGCAATGAGCGCTCCGTGGTGCGCCTGTCCGAGCAGCCGGTCGCCACCGAGTTCGGTGACTTTCGCCTGTTCGCGTACGAGGACCGCGTCGGAGAGGAAGTTCACCTGGCCCTGGTGCGCGGAACGCTGGAGGGACCCGAGCCGCCCCTGGTGCGCGTGCATCTGGCCGATCCCTTGCGCGATCTGCTGGGTATCCGCGCCGATCCGCTCGCCTGGACGCTGCGGGCCGCGATGCAGCGCATCGCGAGTGCGGGCACCGGCGTGATCGTGATCCTGCGCGAGCGCGAGGCGCCGAACGACCTGCTCGATTCGGTCCGCTCACTCGGGGCAGCGCCCGAGGCCGACGGCTCGTCCCGTGCCGCTCGCCGCGACGGAGGCGTGCTGAAGACCTTCGGCATCGGCGCGCAGATCCTGAAGGATCTCGGCGTGCGGCGCATGCGCGTGCTGTCGGCGCCGAAGCAGATCCACGGCATCTCGGCGTTCGGCCTGGAAATCGACGGGTACGTCGGAGAAGACGCGTGAGCACCGTGCGACTCATCGAGGGACAGCCCAGCGCCCGTGGCCGCAAGGTGGCCGTGGTCGCGGCGCGATTCAACGAATTCATCGTGGCGAGCCTGCTGAAGGGCGCCGAGGCCGCTTGGGCGCGGCATGGCGGAGTCCTGGAGGATCTGCTCGTGGTGCGGGTCCCGGGGGCATTCGAGCTGCCGGTGGCGGCGCGCAAGCTGGCCGCGAGCGGCCGGTACGACGCGGTGGTCGCGCTCGGGTGCGTGATCCGCGGCGGCACGCCGCATTTCGAGTACGTCGCCGGCGAATGCGCCGGTGGTTTGCAGCGCACGGCACTCGAGACGCTGGTGCCGGTCAGCTTCGGAGTGCTCACGGTCGAGACCGTTGAGCAGGCGATCGAACGGGCCGCGACCGGCCAGGGCGACAAGGGCGGGGAGGCCATGGAGGCAGCGTTGGAAATGGCGGACGTGTTCGCCCAACTCGGGTCGTGATGGACGTGCACTCCTCGACACATGCGTTTTCCCGGCAGCGCGCCATGGCGCGCAAGCTCGCACTGCAGGCGTTGTACCGCTGGCAGATCAACGAGTGCCCCTGGCAGGATCTGGTGCAGGAGTTCGGTGCGGCCGAAGACATGCCGCGCGCCGACCGCGAGTACTTCCGCGAGCTGGTCGAGGGGATCTGTGCGGCGCGCACGGCACTCGATGAGCAGCTCGCCGGGTTCATCGACCGCACTCCGGCATTACTCGATCCGGTCGAGCATGCGGCGCTCCTCATCGGCCTGTACGAACTGGCGCATCGGCTGGACGTGCCGTACAAAGTGGCCATCAATGAGGCGGTGTCACTTGCGAAGCGATTCGGGGCGACCGACGGGCACAAGTACGTCAACGCGGTGCTCGATAGAGCCGCGCGCGAACTGCGTCCGGCGGAACGTTAGTCGGTTCATTCTGCGCAGCTGCGCGCATGGCGTTGTCTGAATTCGATCTGATCGACCGTTATTTCCGCAACAGCGGTGCGGCGCGACCCGACGTGCGTCTCGGCGTGGGCGACGATGCGGCGCTGCTGGAATGTCCGGCGGGGATGACGCTCGTGGCGGCGGTCGACACGCTCGTCGACGGAGTGCATTTTCCGCACGGCTGCCGGCCCGATTCGGTGGGGCACCGGGCGCTGGCGGTGAATCTGAGCGATCTGGCCGCGATGGGTGCACGGCCCGCCTGGGCACTGCTCGCGCTGACGCTGCCGTCGGCCGAAGACCAGTGGCTCGAGGGGTTTTCGGCAGCCTTCAGCGCGCTGGCGCTGCGGCACGGGGTGGCGCTGGTCGGTGGCGATACCACCCAGGGTCCGCTCGCGGTCTCCGTGACGCTGCTCGGTTGGGTGCCGGCCGGTGGCGCGCTGCGACGCAGCGGCGCGGCACCGGGGGACGCGCTGTTCGTCTCCGGTACACCGGGCGATGCGGCCGCGGGGCTGGCCTTGGAACAGGGCCGCCTCGCCGCCGAGGCGGCCCGCGAATCCCTGCGGGAGCGCTTTCTGTTTCCCGAGCCGCGCGTCGCGCTCGGGGAGCGATTGCGGGGATACGCGAGCGCGTGCATCGATGTGTCGGATGGACTGCTGGCAGATGCGCTGAAGCTCGCGCGGGCCAGCGGCTGCGGGGTCGAGCTCGAGGCGGCCCGACTGCCCCTGTCGGCGCCACTGCGCGCGCTCGGAACGCCACGCGCCCGGGACTTCGCACTCACCGGCGGTGACGATTACGAGCTGTGCTTCACCGTGCCCGTGGAGCGACTCGCGCGACTGCAAGCCGAACTGCCGAGCGAGCAGTGGGGCTATACGCGCATCGGAACGGTCTGTGTCGAAACCGGTGCGCATGTGCGGGACGAGCGCGGGGTGAAGACCGTGGCGGCCCCAGGGTACGACCACTTCGCAGCGCCCTGACGCCGATAATATGTAAATTAGGCGCGGCGATCCGGTCGGCCAATCCATGGGGCGCATCACAGCGCGCCACAGCGCTGCGACCCTATCCTGCCGTGTGCACCACCACTCGCTGCGAACTATGCCCGCCCACGCTTCAGGACCCGCCGTGCATCCCCGCACCAGTGACCGCAGCGCTCCGGAGCGGATCGGGAAGTATGAAGTCATCAAGGAAGTCGGGCGCGGCAGCACCGGCGTGGTTTACCTGACGCACGACGCCTACTACGGGCGCGACGTCGCCATCAAGGTCTACAACGTCGACACCGGCGCGGATGATCAGCGCGCCCGGGCCGCGCGCAAGATGTTCCTCTCCGAGGCGCATTTGGTCGGCATGCTGCAACACCCGTACGTCCTGCCCATCTACGATGCGGGAGAGGAGAACGGGCGCTGCTACATCGTCAGTGAATACGTGCACCATGCGCGTACGCTCACGACCTATTGCCGCCCTGACAACCTGCTTCCGCTGAACGACGTCATCGAAATCATCTTCAAGTGCGCCAAGGCGCTGCACTACGCGCACACGCGCGGCGTGATCCACCGCGACATCAAGCCCTCGAACCTCCTGCTCACCCAGGAGGGGGAAGTCCGCATCATCGACTTCGGCATCGCCCTGGTGTCGGATGCGGACATCTCGCGCATCGAGGGCATCGCCGGCAGTCCCTCGTACATGTCCCCGGAGCAGGTGCAGAGCCTGGAACTGACCGCGAGCTCCGACATTTACTCCCTCGGGGCCGTGATGTACGAGCTGCTCACCGGGACGCGCCCGTTCCGGGCCGGCAATCTGCAGAAGCTCCTGCACCAGATCGTCTATGCGACCCCGCCGCCGATCCACAAAGTGCGTTCCGATGTCTCCGAAGAACTCGAGAACATCGTGGTGACGGCGCTGCAGAAGGATCCTCAGAAGCGCCAGCGCACCGGACTCGAGCTCGCCGCGGAACTGGCGCGGGCGCACCACCGGCTGCGCCAGAGCAATCTGCGCCTGGATCTGCAGGAACAGTTCGGCGTCCTGCGGCGGCTGAAGTTCTTCCACGAGTTCTCGCACCCCGAGGTCACCGAGGTGCTGCACGCGAGCGCGTGGCAGCAGTACGCGGCCGGGGAGGAGATCGTGCGCGAGGGCGAACTCGATGACCGCTTCTACATTCTGGTCTCGGGGCGCTGCGCCGTGCAGCGCCGCGGCGCCCAGATCGCCACGCTCGAGACCGGAGATTGCTTCGGTGAAGCAAGCTACGTCCCTGGCGCGAAACGCATGGCCACGGTACGCGCAGTGACCGCGGTGACCGTCCTGAAGGTGAGCGCCACGCAGCTCGAGCAGGTGTCGGTCTCGTGCCAGCTGCGTTTCAACCGGGTCTTTCTGCGCAGCCTGATCGGTCGGCTGCAGGGCGAGTCGCGCTAGCGACACAGTTGCATCAGGGAACGCCCGCTGCGGTCGGAGCGACTATTTCTCCGGCAGGAGCGGCGCCGATAGCACGCGCGGCGCCGGCGCGGGCTGAGCGGCCGGCGCCAGAGCGTGCACGAGTGCGATCTCCTCGAGACTGCGGCCCGCCGATTCCTGGCCGGTCAGCACCGTGACGAGCGAGGCCGCAAGTTGCGCTGCGGCGATTACCAGCAGCAGCGGTCCGATCCCCCACTGGCGCTGCAGGATCGGGAAGAGAAAAACGCTGGTGGCCGCGCCAATTCGCGAAAACGAGGTGGCCATGCCGTGCGCGGAGGCCCGCAGTTCGGTCGGAAACAGCTCCACCGGCAGCACCCAGGTGGTGACGTCCGGGAAGGCATTGGCGAGTTTCACGAACAGGATGCAGGCCGCGATCGGAAATATCGCAGCCGTCCCGCTCATGGCGATCAGGCCCAGCGCGGCCATGCCGGCGGCGAGACCGAGAAAGCCCATGCTCTGGGCGCGGATTCTGCCGCAGCGTTCGATCCAGCCGGCGACGAAGATGAAGCCGAGGGTGCCGAGGCTCGAGAGCGTCGCGGACAACAGAATGCTTCCGCCGAAGGATCGCATGCCGAACGCGAGCAGGAGCGTCGGAATGTAGATGCTGAAGCCGTAATCGACCATGTCCATCAGGAACCACGGCACCGTGATCAAGGCGGTGCGCCGCAGGTACGGTCGCGTGAACAGTTCGCGCCAGCGCCCCGTGTGCTCGCCTTCCCGGTTCGCGTACATCCCTGCGCCGGCGGGTGCGGCCGCCGGCACACCATCCGGGTGGAATTTGCGCAATGCCGCCAGTGCCTGTTCGGGATTCCGTTTGCGCAGCAGCCAGCGCGGTGACTCCGGCAGCGTGCGGCGCAGGATCAGCAATCCGAGAGCCGGCACCGCGCCGGAGGCGAACAGGATGCGCCAGGCTTGCGGGCCGAGATGTGCAAGTAGAAAGCCGATGAGCATCGCGGCGACGCTGCCGGCATAGAAGAACAAGCCGAACGACCACGTCATCATGGAGCCGCGCCGTTTGCGCGGCGCGAATTCCGCCAGGAACGTCGCGCTCAGCGGGTAGTCGATTCCGATCCCGACGCCGACCAGCATGCGGAAGATGAAAAGCGAAGCGAAATTCCATGCAACCGCGGACAGCAGTGCGGCGACGAAGAAGGTGGCGATGTCGATCAGATAGAGCCATTTGCGTCCGTACAGATCGGCGCACCGTCCACCGACGGCACCGCCAAACATTGCGCCGAGCAACGTGGAGGCGGCCAGCAGGCCGAGTGCCGCGGGCGAAAGGTGCCAGGCGGGCGCGATGAAAACGATGGCTACGGCCATCATCGCCGAGTCGTACCCGTCGAGGAACACGCCCAGACCGGAACTGAAGATCAGGCGTACGTGCGCCCGCCGCGGACTGAGCTCGTCGAGATAGGATTCGATCTGGGTCACGATCCGACTCCTCCGGTCCGTCGACAGCACGGGTGAACAAACCGCGCGGGATGCCGCAGACGATCCGCGGGCGCCGGCACGCGTTGGATGTTGAGGCGCGGCGTACGTATCCACCCAACGGGAAACGCTTTCGGCCCGCAGCGTCAGGGTGTCGCCCGACGTCCCTGCTGATGGTAGGAGTCGAACGTGACCGATGTGTGAAGCGCAGTGCGCTTCGGCGCACCCGACGGCACGGTGCGCGAGTCAGGGTGCGTACTTCTGCGCGAACGCCTCGATGTCGAGCGTGCGCAGATCGGGGAGTGCGGTCTGCAGGCGGGAGTCATCCCAATCCCACCAGGCGAGCTCGAGCAGGCGCTCGGCCGTGCGCGAGTGACACCGCATGCGCAGGACGCGAGCGGGTACGCCGACGACCATTGCAAAAGGCGGCACGTCGTGCGTGACGACTGCGGCGCTGCCGACGGCGGCGCCGGCGCCGACGGTTACGCCGGGCATGATGAGCGCATTGTGGCCGAGCCACACGTCGGGCCCGATCGTGACTGAATCGCGGGCACGCCAGGCAAAGAAGTCCGCATCGTCCGGCAGCTCGAAACCATAAGAGCGGCTGCGGTAGGTGAGGTGATGCAGCGTCGCGCGCCACCAGGGATGATTGCTCGGGTTGATGCGCACGCCCGTGGCGATGTTGCAGAACTTGCCGATCCGGGCATGGAGGATCTGGTTGTCCCCCATGGCGTAGCTCCAATCCCCGATTTGGCTGTGCGCGACGCTGGAGCGCGGTCCGAGGTAGGTATAGCGCCCGAAATCCGATTCGCTCACCCAGGCCGTCGGATCGATCTCCGGGGCCGATCGGAGCGGCCGGCCTGCCGACCAGGGGTTCGGTGGCGTGCCGCAGTTAATGCGTTGCATGTGCACTCTGACCTGTGCGGATGGCGGGATATCGACTCGCGCCAGACATGGGGGATGGCGCGTTCAGGCGACCTGCCGCCCCTGGCGCCAAAGCGCTCGCACCAGCGGATGCATGCGCCCGTCTGCGCTACGGATGGGGCGGATCCGGACCAGATCGGCGCGCAACCCCGGGGCCAGCCGGCCGCGGTCGTGCAGGCCCAGGGCGCGGGCCGGGTGGCACGTGACCATCGCGAAGCTCTCGGTGAGCGGGAGATTCTGCTGATGGTGCAGCTCGAATGCGGCGCTGATCAGACTGCCCGGCACGTAATCGGAGGAGAGGATGTCGAGCAGTCCGTGGCGGGCCAGTTCCGCGGCCGCAACATTGCCGGAATGCGAGCCGCCCCGCACCACGTTGGGACCGCCCAGAACCGTGGCAAGACCGAGGTTCCGCGCGGCTTGGGCCGCTCGCAGGGTCGTCGGAAACTCGCAGATCACTGCGCCATCGCGGTGCGCTTCGAGCACGTGTTCCTCGGTGGTGTCGTCATGACTCGCCAGCGCGATGCCATGGTGTCGGCAGTATTCCACGAAATGCTGCCGGTGCGGCGCCGCGTAGCGTTGCTGCATGTGCACGGCCTCGGCCAGTCTCGCTTCGTACTTCGCCGCGCTCCAGCCTTTCTTCCCCGTGTAGTAGATGCGCGCGTGTTCGGCGTTCTCCCACTGCCGTTGGCCGGGGGTGTGATCCATCAGTGATACGAGACGCAAACGGGGATGATGGTGGAACGGCTCAAACAGCTCGACGGTGTTCGGGGCCGGCAGCTCACACCGCACGTGCAGGAAGTGTTCGGCACGCAGGGCATCCTGCTCGGTGCAGTGCTGCAGACTTGCGAGCAGCGAGCCCCAGGCGCTGCTGCGCACGCTGTCGCGGTCTGCCTCGCCGACGCCGAGCGCATCGAGAACCGTGGTGATGCCCGCACAGGCCACTTCCGCGTCGTGCGCGAGCAGCGCGGGCACTTCCGCCCAGTTCACTTTGGGCCGGGGCATCAGGTGCCGTTCCAGGTTGTCCGTGTGCAGCTCGATCAATCCCGGTGCGAGCAGGTCTCCTTCGAGATCGATTGCGCCCGGGACCGATGTGCGGCCAGTGTCGATTGCGGTGATGCCAGCGGCGTCGAAGGCCACCGTGCCTGAGACGATCTCCGCTTCGAGCACGAGGCGGGCATTGGACAACACAGTGGCGCTCATGTGGGCGTCCGGAAGCGCTGAATTCGGACCCGCCGCGTCGCCACGCGCTCCGAAATCACCGGATCATGGAACACCGCGACGATTGCCGCGCCGCGCGAACGGGCTTCGTTGATCATCTCGAGGACGACCTCGGTATTGGCGGCATCGAGCGATGCGGTCGGTTCGTCGAGGAGCAGCAGCGGACGCGGTTTGATCAAGCTGCGCGCCACGTTGATGCGCTGCTGCTCTCCGCCGGAAAATGTTGCGGGGGGGAGTGACCACAGCTGTTCGCGGATGCCCAGCCGTCGCAGCCACCGTCCCGCTTCGGCCCGCGCGCACCGCAATGCCTCGCCGTCCGGCACCAGGGTGCGCCCGAGACCGACTTGATCATCCGGCTCCTCGCGCCGCAGCAGCGGCTCGGCCACGATGTCCAGTGCCGGGACCCGCGGAATGACGCGCAGGAACTGGCTGACGTAGCCCATCGTATCGCGCCGCACGGTGATCAGGGCGCGCGGCTCGGCTCCGGTCAGGTCCACCTCCCGGGGCGTGCCGGGGAAAAGGCGAATGCGCCCGGCGCTGGTCCTGTAGTTGGCATAGATCAGTTTCAGCAGCGTGCTTTTACCCATCCCCGAGGGTCCGTCGAGCACCACGCATTCGCCTGGATGAATGCTGAGGTTGATGTCCTCCAGCACGCGCAGCACCGCCCCGTGCTGATGATGCAGGGTGAACTGCTTGGCGACACCCTCGAGACTGAGCAGGGGCGGGACGCCGGCAGCGTTCATGGCGGCAGCACCGAGGCGACGAGCAGCTGGGTGTAGGGATGAGCCGGGTCATCGAGCAACTGATCGGTGAGCCCTGCCTCGACGACGCGGCCACGCTGCATGACCATCGTGCGGTCCGCGAGCAGGCGCGCGACGGCCAGATCGTGGGTGACCAGCACCGCTGCGAGTCCGAGCTGGCGCGTGAGCCGACGCAGCAGGTCGAGCAGTCTCGCCTGCACCGAGACATCGAGGCCGGAGGTCGGTTCGTCGAGGAATACCAGGCGAGGCAGCGTCACCAGGTTGCGCGCGATCTGCAGCCGTTGACGCATGCCTCCTGAGAACGTCGCCGGCGTGTCGTCGATGCGGCTCGGATCGATCTCGACCCGCTCGAGCCACTCGTGCGCCAGCCGGCGCAGCCGGCCGTAGTGGCGCTCACCGAGCGCCATCGGCCGTTCGATGACGTTGGCGCCCGCGGATACGTTCATGCGCAGTCCGTCTGCGGCACTCTGGTGCACCAGGCCCCAGTCGGTGCGAGTGAGCGCCCGGCGCTGCCCCTCGGTGAGGGAGTAGATGTCTCGCAGGCCGCCGTCGCGCAGCTTGAACAACACCTCACCGCCGTCCGGTGCCTGCAGACCCGCCAGGACATGCAGCAGGGTGCTCTTGCCCGACCCGGATTCCCCGACGACGGCCAGGACTTCCCCCGGCCACAGTTGGAAGGACACCTGATCGAGCGCGACCCGCGCACCGTAGCATCGCCGCACGGCACGCACCTGCAGCAAGGGAGCGCCGGCGTCACCCGGGTCCATGGTCGGGCTCAACGGGTGCCGCGCCGGCCTGCCGCGTGGCGCAATAGTGCGAGTCGGAGCAGACGAACATGCGTGCGCCCCGGTCATCCGTGATCCATTCGTCGAGGAAGCTGTCGGTCGCACCACACAGCGCGCAGGCACTCTCCCAGCGCTGAACCGAAAACGGGTGATCGTCGAATGCGAGGCTCTCGACCGAGGTATACGGAGGGACCGCGTAGATGCGCTTCTCCCGACCGGCACCGAACAGCTGCAGTGCCGGCGATCTGTGCAGCTTGGGGTTGTCGAATTTCGGGATCGGCGAGGGCGACATGACATACCGTCCATTCACCAGCACCGGGTAGTCGTAGGTGGTGGCGATGTGGCCGTAGCGGGCGATATCCTCGTAGAGCTTCACGTGCATCAGGCCGTATTCGGCAAGCCCGTGCAGCTTGCGGGTTTCGCTGCGGCGCGGTTCAAGCCGCTGCATCGGTTCAGGCGCCGGGACCTGGAACACCAGGATCTGGCCCTCGCGCAGCGGGGTTTCGGGAATCCGGTGACGGGTCTGGATGATGTCGGCGCGCGCCGTGTCGGTGGTGACCGCGACGCCGGCGGTGCGCTGGAAGAAATGACGGATATTCACCGCATTCACGGTATCGTCGGCCCCCTGATCGATGACTTTCAGCGTGTCCGCCGGGCCGAGAAGGGCCGCCGTCACCTGGATGCCACCGGTGCCCCAGCCGTATGGCAGCGGCATCTCGCGCGACCCGAATGGCACCTGATGGCCGGGGATGCACACCGCCTTCAGCAGTGCGCGGCGGATCATGCGCTTGGTGCGCTCATCGAGGTACGCAAAATTCACGTGCGGATCGCGCACCACCGGGGCCTGCGGTGCTGCGTTCAAGGCTGTTCCCCCTCGGGTGCGCCTGCCGCCCGCATGCGGCGCACCAGCTCGAGCTCCGACTGGAAGTCGACGTAATGCGGCAGTTTCAGGTGCTGGACGAAACCGGAGGCTTCCAGGTTGTCGCTGTGCGAGAGCACGAACTCCTCCATCTGGACGGGCGCTTCGATCGCCTCGCCCAACTCCGGTGCGCGCAGCGCACGGTCGACCAGGCTCATCGCCATTGCCTTGCGTTCGCTGTGTCCGAACGCGAGCCCGTAGCCGCGGGTGAATTGCGGGGGCTGGTGTGCACTGCCGGAAAATTGATTGATCATCTGGCACTCGGTGAGCGCCACGTCGCCGATCGACACCGGGAAGCCGAGCTCTTCGGGGATCACTTCCAGTTCGACGCTCCCGAAGCGCACCTCTGCAGCGAATGGGTGCGTGTGCGCGTAGCCGCGCTGCGAGGAGTAGGCGAGCGCGAGCAGGAACCCTTCGTCTGCCCGTGCGAGGTTTTGCAGGCGGGCCGCTCGCGGTGCCGGAAAGCGCAGCGGCTCTCGGGTCAGATCGATCGGCTCGGGGTCATCTGCCGGCACCGGTTGCGCTTCAACGAGCCCCTCGCGCTCGAGTAGATCGAGAACCCCCGGGGTGTCGAGCGGCGCAGCCGGCGCCGGTGCACGCGGTGCGGGGGGCACGGCTGTGCCGGCGAGCAGCGCGAAATCCAGCAGTCGTTGGGTGTAATCGTAGGTCGGGCCGAGGATCTGGCCGCCCGGCAGGTCCTTGAAGGTCGCCGAGATCCGCCGCCACAGCTGCATCCGTGCAGTTTTGAGCGGCACGCTGTAGCCGAAGCGAGGGAGCGTCGTGCGGTAGGCGCGCAGCAGGAAGACCGCCTCCACGGCGTCGCCCGCGGCCTGCTTCAGCGCCAATGCGGCCAGTTGCGGATCGTACAGTGACCCTTCCGTCATGACTCTGTCGATCGCCAGCCGCAGCTGCTCATGAAGTTGCGCGCCCGACAGTTCCGCCAGCGCCGGATCGCCGCGGCGCATCTCGGCCAGCAGCGCCTGACTGTTCTGGATCGCTACTTCCCCGCCCTTGACGGCCACGTACATCGGTTCAGACCTCGATGGCCGTCGTGCGGGGGAGCCCGGCAACGTACTCGCCGGCACACAGCAGCAGATCGACGCCCCGGGGGAACGAGGCGTGATTGGCGCGCCACTGCGCCACGAATGCCGCGCTCAAACCGTGCGCCGTCAGACGCTCGGTCCGCTCGATTCCCGGTCCACTCAGTTGCCACCCGGCGCCGCGCTCCAGGGCATCGACCTGCACGAGGCAGGTCGCGGCCGATTCGGGTTCGAACTCGCTGCCCTGCGGTAGCGTCTCGAGCGGTGGCAACTGATCGGCATCACTCCAGAGGAACTGTGCGTCGCGCAGTTCCGACACGATGCGACAGCCGGTATGAAAACGCAGCCAGGCCGCCGCCGACCCTTGTGCCAGTCGGGGTGCGAGCCACAGTGTGCAGTCCGGATCGAGCAGCGCGAGCGCGAGCGCGGCAGCCGAGGGGGCCGCGCCGCCCGGGTGCTGCGCATCGCTGATGACCCGCTGTATCCGCCCGGGCCTCGCCAGCGCTTCGAGCGCCGCGCGAAACGCGGCTTGACTGGCCAGCGGCGGATCACCGAACGCCGCCCCCACGTGACTGAGATCGAGCGCCACGGCCGCGACGGCTGCAGTCATCGCGGCGTATCCGCGGCGCGCTCGCCGGCGCTTTCGCGCGCTACGGTGAAGAATTCCACCCGCGTCGCGCGCGCCTTCTCGCGCTGCTCGATGTCTCGAGTGGCCAGCCAGTCGGTGATGCGGGTGAGCAGGTCCGCCGGCAGCCGCGAGCGGTTCAGCGGATCCTGCAACAGCGCATCCGCCGTCGCCGCCAATTCGGCATGTCGCGCCGATCGGCCGAGAACATATGCGATGCCAACGTGTTCACAGGGCACGTGTGCCGGATCCGGCCGCAGGGCGCAGCGCGTGACGGAGACTTCGCCCAGGTTGAACCGCTCGCCATTGCCGCCGATCCGGCCCTGGACCATCACCAGTCCGGACTCCGGACGGCGCAGCCATCTGGGGTGCATGCCGGCGAACTGCGCCACGTGCGCCTCCAGCATTTCCACCGGCGCGCGGCTGAGCAGGCGCATCCAGTGCTGACGCGACGGCGCGGTGAGCGGCGCAGCGATGCCATCGTCTTGCAACATGCCGGTGCTATCTCTACTGGTATAGACCACTTCGAGACCAGGCCGGCAGCTTAGGATCAGCGTGTTTACCTTTTATGACAGCAGCGATCCGCGAGTCTGAATTTCCCGGCATGCCGCAGCGCGGCTGCGCCTGGTCGCGCGTCGCCGGGGAAGTGGCGCGGAACATTCGCGCCGGAACGTATTCCCCGGGAACACGTCTGCCGGCCGCGAGCGCGCTCGCGGCACGTTTCGGCGTCAACAGACACACCGTCCGGCGGGCGATTGCTGAACTGGCCGCGCGCGGCATCGTGCGGGTGGTGCAGGGCAGTGGGACGTACGTGCAGGAGTTCGCCCTGGAGTTGATGTTGGGGCGGCGGACCCGGCAGTCTGTGAGTCTGGGGCAGGCGGGTCTGCGCGGCGAGTTGCGCGTACTCGATGCGGTGTGCGTGCGCGCATCGGCGCAGATCGCGCAGGCACTGGAGATCTCACCCCGAAGCTCGGTGTTGCGCATCCAGACGCTCGGTGTTGCGCAGCGGCAGGTGCTGCATGTCGGCGAGCGCTTCTTCCCGCTGCCGCGCTTTGCGGGACTGGATCAGCGGGTGCGCTCTTGCGGCTCGATCACGCAGGCGCTTGCCGGGCTCGGCGTGGCGGATTACCTGCGACGCGACAGCCGCATCAGTGCGGTATTGCCGGGCGAGTACATTGCGGTGTTGCTGCGTCAGGCGGTACATCGCCCGACGTTGCGGGTCGAGAGTGTCAATGTAGATCTCGAACATCAGCCCATCGAGTATGCGGTGACGTATTTTTCCGGCGATCGCGTCGGACTTCGGGTCAGATCCGGTGAGTGAGTGCGAAGTCAACGCCCTGCAGGCGGCGGGGACGTACCGCTGGGCAGTGTATTTCTCCCCGGCGCCGCAATCGCCGTGGGCGCGCGCCGGTGCCCGCTGGCTCGGGCGCGATGTCGATGGCGGCGCCTGTGAGTCGACCCCATGCATCCCGGGTTGGAGCGCAGAGGCGTGGTCCCGGGTAACGGCCGCGCCGCGCCGCTATGGCTGGCATGCCACACTGCGCGCGCCCTGGCGCCTCGCGCCGAAATTCGCGGCGACCGATCTGTTGCGTGCGGTGGAGAGTCTCGCGGCGGAATTTGCGCCCTTCGAACTGCCGCGGCTGCGCCTCGGGGACCTCGGCGGCTTCCTGGCGCTGCGGCCGGTGCGGCCGTGTGCAGCGCTGCAGGCGCTGGCGGAGGCCTGCGTCGTGCGACTGCAGCCGATGGCGGCGCCCCTGACCGTGGTGGAACGGGGCCGTTACGCCACCCGCGGACTGAGCGACCGCCAGCAGGCGCTGCTGCGCGACTGGGGATACCCCTATGTGCGCGAGGAGTTTCGCTTCCACATGACATTGACGGATCGTCTGGAGGGGATCTGCGCGCGCGAACAGGCCGAGCTGCGGGCCGCGGCCGCCGCCCGATTCGAGTCGCTGCCGCAGCCTGTGCATTTCGATGCGCTCTCGCTCTTTGCACAGCCACAGCCGGGCGCTGCGCTGCGGCGGGTCGTCCGTGTCGCGCTCCACGGTGGCGCAGGCAGCGAGACGTGACGGTGAGCGGGGCGCGGCTCGTCTATCTGATCGGTCCGTCGGGCGCCGGCAAGGATACGTTGCTGCGCTGGCTGTCAACGCATCGGCCGTCGTCGGTGCAGCTGCACGTGGCGCGGCGCACCATCACTCGGCCCGCAGGCGATGCGAGTGAGCCGCACGAGTCGGTGACGCCCGCGCAGTTCGCGCATCTGCTGCGCACCGGTGCGTTCGCCCTGCACTGGGAGGCGAACGGCTTGCGCTACGGCATTCGCCGCGAAGAGCTGCTCGCGCTCGGCAGCGGCGGCAGTGTGATCGTCAACGGCTCCCGTGCGGCGTTGTACGAGGCGCGCAGGCGCTATCCGGGACTGTTCGTGGTGCAGATCACGGCGGGCATCGAATTGCTGCGGCAGCGGTTGCTGCTGCGAGGCCGGGAGCAGCCGGAGGTGATCGAGTCCCGGCTGAGCCGCTCAGCGCTGTTGCCCATGATCAACGTCGATGCCGTGATTCACAACGAGGGCACGCCGGAACAGGCGGCCCTGCAGCTGGTCGCGCTGCTCGCTCCTTAGGGTTGCAGCCGCGCCCCGGGCCGGGTGCCCCCCGAGGTCAGGGATGGCGCCGACCCGCCGGGGCAGGCGCGCTGCGCAGGGGGCGTGGGCGGTGCGGACCGCTGCGTTCGGTCACGCGCTGCGGTACGCTACCGGCCCGTGCACATCCTGCTCATCGAGGACGATGTCGAGGCCGCGAAGTTTCTCATCAAGGGACTGCGCGAGAGCGGCTATGTCGTCGATCATGCGGCCGGCGGGGGCGAAGGGCTCGAGCGCGCGCTCGCGGGCAAGTTCGACCTGATCATCACCGACCGGATGCTGCCGAAGATCGACGGCCTGGAGATCATCCGTCAGCTGCGCCTCGCGGGGCTCGCCACCCCGGTGCTCGTCCTGAGCGCCCTCGGCAGCGTCGACGACCGCATCCGGGGGCTGAAGGCCGGCGGTGACGATTACCTGACCAAGCCGTTCGCGTTCGACGAGCTGCTGGCGCGTATCGAGGCGCTGCTGCGTCGGCGGACCCGCGCCAGCGAGAGCACGCACCTCGAGGTCGCCGACCTGCAGTTCGACCTGCTGACCCGGCGGGTGACGCGCAGCGGGCGCGAGATCGATCTCACCGCTCGCGAGCAGAAGCTGCTGGAGTTTCTGATGCGCCGGGCCGGCCAGGTCGTCACCCGCATGATGCTGCTCGAGGGGGTGTGGGATCTGCACTTCGATCCGCAGAGCAACGTGGTCGACGTGCACATCAGCCGTCTGCGCCAGGCGGTCGATCGCGGCTCGGACCGGCCGCTCATCCACACGGTGCGCGGCGCCGGCTACGTGCTGCGCGAAGAGCCATGAAGTGGCCCAGGCCCCGCGGTCTGTTCCAGACCACGGCGTTCCGTATGTCGATGGGCTACACGCTGCTGGTCACGCTGGCGGTCGGGGTGACCCTCGGCACTACGTATCTGCTCACCCAGCGCATCCTGCGCGACAACGTCGATCTGATCATCACCACCGAGCTCAACAGCCTGCAGGATCAGTACGTGCTGCGCGGCACCCACGGCGTGACCGCCGAGATCAATGTGCGCATCGACAGCTGGGGGCGGATCGGTTCGGTGTACATGCTGGCCAGTCCGCGCTTCAAGCGCATTGCCGGCAATGTGACCAACTGGCCGTTCGACGGTGCGCCGCGCGAGCGCTGGCCGGAGTTTCGCATCGAGTCGATTGAGCCCGGACAGCGCTCGGTGCATCCGGTGCGCGCCGCGGTGCGCCGGC
>JAKADE010000368.1 GCA_021820785.1 Pseudomonadota bacterium | reverse complement strand
GGTGCGATCGTTCAGCGCGTAGTGGCGCAGCACCGCCGGATAGAGCGCCCAGCGCTCATCGAACTGCGAGGGGAACTCGACGAAGTCCCGCGCCGTGTTCGTGCCGGAGAGGCTCGGATAGACCTCATCGGCGAGCAGGCTGTTCAGCCCGTGCCCGAACTCGTGGAACATGGTGACCGCATCATCGATGCTGATCAGTGCCGGGTGGCCCGGAGCGGGCTGGGTGAAGTTCGCCACGTTGTAGACCACCGGGGCGTGCCCGAGCAGGCTCGACTGGACGACGAAGTTGTCCATCCAGGCGCCGCCGGACTTGTTGGCGCGGCGGAAGTAGTCGAAGTAGATCAGGCCGAGCGGCTTGCCGGTGACGTCGTACACCTCGTACACCTGCACGTCCTTCTGGTAGACCGGCAGGTCCTTGCGCGCCTTGAAGGTGAGCCCGTACAGACGGTGTGCCAGATAGAACAGGCCGCGGTGGATGACGTTGTTCAGCACAAGATAGGGCCGCACCTCGGCATCGGTAAGGTGGTAGCGGGCCGCCTTGGCGCGGTTGACGTAGTACTCCCAGTCCCAGGGCCGCAGCGTGAAGTGCCCGCCGTCGTGCACGATCTGCGCCTGCAGGATGCGCGCCTCGCGGTGCACGGCCGCCACCGTCGGCGGCACCAGCTGACTGAGGAAATGCTCGACCGTCGCCGGGGTGTGGGCCATCTGGCTCTGCAGCCGGTAGGCGGCGAAGTTGGGGTAGCCGAGCAGGTGCGCCTTCTCGGCGCGCAGCTGCGCGATCTGCGCGATGAGGTGCCGGGTATCGTACGGCCCGCCCCGCTCGGTGCGGTTCCATGAGTGCTCGAACAGCTCATGGCGCACCTTGCGGTTCGACAGGTACGCGAGCGCCGGCTGCTGGGTGGTGCTCTGCAGGGTGATCACCCACTTGCCCGGCAGACCCCGCGCGGCGGCCGCATGCGCCGCCGCGGCGATCATGCCGGGCGTGAGACCCGCCAGGTCGCGCTTGTGGGTGATGACGAGCGCAGCGGCATCGGTGGCCTTGAGCAGCTTCTGCTGGAACTCGGTGGTCAGCTGCGCCAGCCGTTCATTCATCGCCGCCAGGCGGCGCTTGCCGGCTGGATCGAGCAGCGCCCCGTTCATGACGAAGCGACGGTAATACAGCCGCAGCAACGCGCGCGCCTCGGGGAGCGAGTTCAGCGCGGTGCGCTTGGCGTACACCGCCTTGACGCGCTGAAACAGCCGGCCGTTCAGATAGAGATCATCGTTGAGTGCCGCGAGCGGTCCGGCCTCCTCGGCCTGGACTTTCTGCAGCGTCGGGTCGGTGTTGGCCGAGGTCAGCGCGTTGAACACGCCCATCACCCGGTTCAGCAGCCGCCCGGAGCGCTCGAGCGCCACCAGCGTGTTCTGGAAAGTCGCCGGTGCGGGATTATCCGCAATCTGCGTGATCTCGGCGCGCTCGCGGCGGATGCCCGCATCGATCGCCGGCTTGAAATCCGCATCCTTGATCAGATTGAACTGGGGCGCCTCAAACGGCAACGGACTCGGATGCATGAACGGATTGGCGGCGGCGGCATGCGCTGTGGTGCCGAGCACACAGGCGGCGAGCGCGGCACAGGTCGCGCGGGTACGGAACGTCCCCCTCATCTGATGACTCCTCGTTGTTGGGGTAGCACGCCGCGGACGGTCGATCGGACCGCGCGGCGGGCACAGGAGCACGAGTCTACACCAGTACCTTCAGGCGCTCGGGGACCGGTCTACAGGGGTTTGCGCCGGATCACGCAATGACTATAATGACCACATTGACTATTTAGCGAGGTGATCACCCATGGACAGCGGCATCTGGACGGTCGCTCAGGCCAAGGCGAAACTGAGCGAGGTCATCGAGAGCGCCCACACGCAGGGCCCGCAGACCATTACCCGCAACGGCCGGCGGACCGCGGTCGTCGTCGACGCGCAAGAATGGGAACGCAAGACCCAGCGCAGCGGGACGCTGGCGGATTTCTTCAAGGCCTCGCCGCTTCGCGGCTCGGGGTTGAAGGTCCGCCGCTCCAGGGACCGGCTGCGTCAGACGGACCTGTGAGCTTTCTGCTCGACACGAATGTCGTCTCCGAGTGGACCAAGCCGCGGCCAAACGACGGCGTCGTACAATGGCTCGCTCAAGTCGATGAGGACGAGGTCTTCCTCAGCGTCGTGACGTTCGCCGAGCTCCGGCACGGCATCGAGCGCTTGCCCCCCGGCGCCCGGCGGCGGCGGCTCGATGAGTGGCTCCACCATGAGCTGCCGCTGCGGTTCGAATCGCGCATCGTGGGCGTCGATGGCGCCATCGCCGACGAATGGGGGCGGCTGGTTGCCCGCCGCGAGGCCCGCGGGCGACCGATGTCCGCAATGGATGCGCTCATTGCGGCAACGGTTCAGGTCCACGATCTCACCTTGGTGACCCGAAACACGGCCGACTTCCAGGCGTCGGTGAAGTCTCTCCTCGATCCCTGGACGTAGCGGCGCACGACTTTCGAGTTTTCTCGGCACCGCTCGAGCGTCTCTTCGCACGCGTCACGCCCCGCTCAATCGGCATCCTCGCGCCACTGCCGATCCACCGAGGCGCTGACTACGCCAGGGCCGCCCCGCGCGTCATGGCCCAGTCGAACAGCCGGCTCGGCCAGCCGCCGCCGAGACTCGCGCCGGTCACCGCCTCCAGGCGGTATGGCGCGCCGGTCAGGATCGAATCGGCCGCCGCAAGCCCGCTGCGCACCGCCGGGCCGATGCCCTCGGCCATGTCGCGCGTGGCGAGTCCCGCGGCATCCCCGGCGATGAAGGCATTGCCGCGGCGCACCACGTCCACCCGCCCGCGCAGGTAGTAGCTGTAGCCGCTCGGCTCGAAATGGGCGCCGTGCGCGAGATTGCGCTCGAGCTTGCGCGCCAGGCGTTCCCAGTGGGTGTGGATGGTCTGCCCGGAGCGCTTGATGCGCTCGGCCATGCCGCCGACGCCGATGTTGAGCCAGCCGTCCTCCTTCGGGACGTACCAGGAGTAGCCCGGCAGGCCGTGCTCGAAGAACCACAGGTGGCAGTCCGGATCGCGCCAGTCGTACTCGATCTCGTGCTCGAGGGTGACGGTCTGCAGCTCCACGGCGCGGGGATTGAGCGCCCGGAACAGCGAGCGGTACACCGGGCAGCGCGTGCCGCCGGCGCCGATCAGATAGCGGGCACGGAAGGCGTCATCGATGACGAATCCATCGGCCTCCTCGCGGATCTCGCGCACGCTGTGCTCGATGAGCGGAGCGCCGGAGCGCTCGAGCAGCCAGGCGTCAAACTCCACTCTGCGGATCGAGTGCTGCACGCAGCGCACCGGCAGGTGCAGCCCCTTGACGTGCAGGTGCATCCGCTCGAAGGTGAGGAACCGGTGCGGATAGGCCTCGATGTCGATCTCGAGATCGCGCACCACCTCCGGGGTGATCCACCCGGCGCACAGCTTCAGCCGCGGGAAGCGCGCCTGGTCGAGCACCACGACGTCGCGCCCGGCCCGGGCCAGGCGCCACGCGGCGCTCGCACCGGCCGGGCCGCCCCCGACGATCAGCACCTCGCAGTTGCGCATCGGCACCTCAGGTGTACAGGTGCGCGCGCGTCATCGGCACCTCGTTGTTGTGCCGCGTGGCGAACAGCACCTGGAACAGCTGCAGCGTTCCGGTCGTGAACCCGGCGATGGAGCCGGCGAGGTACATCCGCCACATGCGCACGAATCGCGCATCGAACATCTGCTCGACGCGCGGTACGGCCGCCTCGAACAGTGCCAGCCAATGCCGCAGGGTCTGCGCGTAGTGCAGGCGCAGGTTCTCCACGTCGAGGATCGACAGGTCCCACGGCTCGAAGATGCGCATCATCTGCCCGAGGGACGCCGGATAGGCGCCCGGGAAGATGCGCTTCTCGATCCACGGTTGCAGGGGCGCAGGATAGTTGCGCCCGATGGAATGGATCAGGCCGCGGCCGTTGTCCCCGAGCGAGCGGGACACCACCGCGCCCAGGCCCTCGTAGTTCTCCACCCCGACGTGCTCGAGCATGCCGATCGAGACGAACGCATCGTAGCGGCCGGTGATGTTGCGGTAATCGTCCTGCACGTACTCGACCTGCCCGGCGAGCCCCTCGCGCGCGGCG
>JAKADE010000367.1 GCA_021820785.1 Pseudomonadota bacterium | reverse complement strand
CATCCGCGCCATGAGAAGATCCGCGTCGGGTATTTCTCGGCCGACCTGCGCAACCATGCCGTGGCCATGCTGGCTGCCGAGCTGTTTGAGCTGCACGACCGCTCGCGCTTCGAGCTGACCGCCTTTGCCCTGGGTCCCGATACCCGCGATGAACTGCGCAGCCGCGTCGAGGCCGCCTTCGAGCACTTCCTGCCCGTCGATCACCTCTCCGATCACCAGATCGCCGCCCTCGCCCGCGAGCACCAAATCGACATCGCCATCGATCTGGGCGGCTACACTCGCGACAGCCGCTCGGGCATCTTCGCCCTGCGTGCAGCCCCCATCCAGGTCAGCTACCTCGGCTTCCTCGGCACCATGGGCGCCCCGTTCATCGACTACCTCATCGCAGACCCGGTCCTCATCCCGCCCGAGTCCCGCCAGCACTACAGCGAGAAAATCGCCTACCTGCCGAGCTACCAGGTCAACGACTCCAAGCGCCCCCTGCCCCAGAAGACCTTCTCCCGCGCTGAGCTCGGCCTGCCACCGGATGGCTTCCTCTTCTGCTGCTTCAACAACACCTACAAGATCACCCCGGACACCTTCGACAGCTGGATGCGTATCCTCACCGCCGTCCCCGACAGCCTCCTGTGGCTGCTCGGATCCTGCGAGCCCGCCGAGCGCAACCTGCGCCGCGAGGCCGAGCAGCGCGGCATCGACCCGAAGCGCCTGTGCTTCGGCCGCTCCCTGCCCTTTGCCGACTACCTCGCTCGCTACCGTACCGCTGATCTGTTCCTCGACACCCTGCCCTACAACGCCGGCACCACCGCCTCGGATGCCCTCTGGGCCGGCCTGCCCGTGCTCACGCTCCCCGGCCAGGGGCTGCAGGCCCGCATGGCCGCCAGCCTGCTCACCGCCGCCGGCCTCCCCGAGCTCATCGCCTCGGACCGCCCGCACTACGAGCGCCTCGCCATCGGACTCGCCACCGACCCGCAGCGCCTCGCCGCCCTGAAGCACAAACTCGCACTCCAGCGCTCCCGCTGCGCGCTGTTCGATACCCCGGCCTTCACACGCAATATCGAGACCCTCTTCCAGCAAATGTACGACCGGCACCACGCCGGACTGCCTCCAGAGCATCTCAATGCATGTGCGTCCGATGCATCTGCCGCTTGGGAAAACCAGCATGGCTAAGGCCGAGATCTACCAGATCTTCCATTCCGTAGAGACGCGCGCGCAGCTCGATCCCGGCTTCCTCGCGCTCGACAACCTGTCGAATGAGCGTCCGGACTGGCGCGAATACTGGCCCATCCGTCGGTTTCTACTCACTCACAGCCTACAGCCGGACACCTATTATGGATTCCTCTCCAGCAAGTTCGGCGCAAAGACCGGCCTCGATTCGGCCACGGTGCGCAAACTGATCGATCATCACGGCGCCGATGCCGATGTCATCTCATTCTCCCCCTACATCGGGCACATTGCACCGTACCTGAACATCTTCGAGCACGCGGCAGGTTGCCACGGACACGTCGAGCTGTTCAGGGAATGCGCCGCCCTGGTTGCGCCGGAATTCCGCATCGAGCAGAGCGTCATGACCTCTCTCGATACAATTTTTTGCAATTACTTCGTGGCCAAGCCCGAATTCTGGGGCGAATGGCTACGGCACGCCGAGCGACTCTTCGACATTGCCGAACACCACTCGACACCGCTGTCCCGGGCTCTCAACGACACTGCGACTTATTTGATCGATTCGCTGCGCGAATCTGCTGCAACGTATCCCGGACAACCTCCGGTCACTCTGCGTAACATCCCCGGCGCTCATGCAAAGGTGTTCGTCATCGAACAACTCGCCTCTCTAATGCTCTGGGCAGATCGCCGGTGGAGGATCAAGTCGTTCAATCACTTGGCCTCAACGCCAGGGTCGCCCTCAACGACCGAGCAGTTCGTGCTGGACGCTTTGAAGATCGCTTACCGACAGACCGGCTCAGAGCCCTACCTGCACACGTTCCGAGAACTGCGCCGGCAGGCTGCTCCCCGACTCGCGCCGGCGACGGGCCAGATTCCCGTTGGCTCCAGGACGACGAGCCCACCGTTGCCACAGATGCCAACGCACGCATTGCCCCAGGCCGCGAGCTCCGCATGTCCAGTCAATACGGCGCTGTCTTCAAGCACCCCTCCGGAGAAGATACGGATCGTATGCGCCACCCGAAAAACGCGCGAGCAATTTGTCACCGACACGGAACTCGGGCAATCTTTGGTCGATCTGCTGCCATCGAATGTGGAGCTGCGTCTGTTTCCAAGCAACACCCGCGGACTACCTTCGATTTACAACATTGCAATCGACGAAGCCAAAGATGACCAATCGATTCTGCTATTCGTGCATGACGACGTTTATTTGAACGATGCGTTCTGGGCAGACCGATTGCGAGAGGCTGTAGATCATTTCCAAGTTGTGGGCATTGCCGGAAACTGCCGCCGCGTTGCCCGTCAGCCGTCATGGTGCTACCGGGCGATAAATGCTGCCGATGGCACACCGATCCATGACGACAGGAAGAATCTCAGTGGCGCGGTGGCGCACGGCAGCGAAGTCCTTCCCAGGCGCGTCGATGCTTTCGGACCGTCGCGCCAGAGTGTCAAGCTGCTCGATGGCCTGTTTCTCGCCGCCCGGAGCACAACATTGCGGCAAAACCTGGTGCGTTTCGACGAACGGTTCGACTTCCATTTCTATGACCTGGACTTCTGCCGGGAGGCTGAGCGCGCAGGACTCGAGATGGGTACGTGGCCGATATCAGTCACTCATCGCAGTCTAGGAAACTTTCGGGGTGCCGCGTGGCGTCGCGGCTACGAATGCTATCTGGACAAGTGGGCCGAGTAGATGAGCAGCCGCCGAACACCTCCGAGACCTGCCGCGACTGCCCGCCGCGCCGCGCCGCAAGATCCGTTCGCACTGGCGCAGGCGCTTTACGCGCACCATCGCTGGAGCGATGCCGAGCGACTGTGCCGCGCCATCCTAGAGCGTCAGCCCCATCATCCCGGCACGCTGAACCTTCTCGGCATCATGCTCGCCCAGACCCACCGCAGCGCCGAGGCGGCAGAGATCCTCGGGCGCGTCGCCAGGCGCTTACCAGATGACCCCACCGCTCACATCAATTACGGCAATGTTCTGCGCGATCTCGGCAGGTCCCAGGACGCCCTCATATGCTACGAGCGGGCCATCACTCTGCGTGCCGACAGCCCCGAGGCGCATTACAACCTCGGCCTGACCCTCACCGATCTGCAGCGTTACGAAGCGGCGCTCGAGCACTACGCGCGCGCCCTCGATCTCAAGCCAGATTATATCGAGGCGTGGAACAACCGCGGCGCCGTACTGCACAGGCTCGAGCGCCACGAGCAAGCTCTCGAGTGCCTCGAGCGCGCGCTCGCGCTCGCGCCGCTGCATCCCGACGCCCTCGGCAACCGCGGTGCCGCACTTCACAAGCTTGAGCGTTACCATGAGGCTCTCGAGTGTCTCGACCGCGCACTCGCAATCCGCCCAGACCACCCCGATACTCACTTCAACCGGGGCGTCACCCTACGCAAACTTCAACGCCACCAAGAAGCCCTTAACAGCCTCGACAAGGCGATCGGATTGTCCCCCGGGCACGTCATGGCACACAGCCAACGCGGAGTCACCCTGGGGGCGCTCAGACAGTTCGACGCCGCGCTTGCCAGCCACAACCGCGCGCTCACTCTCGATTCGCAGTGCGCCGAGGCGCACTTCGATCAGGGCGCCACCCTTACCGCCATGAAGCGTCTTTGCGATGCACGAGCCTGCTTTGAGCGCGCGCTGCAGCTGGGACGGCGCGATGCGGCCACGTACCGCTATCTCGGCAGCGTGCTCCAAGAGCTCAATGAACTCCCGGCTGCGATCATGCATTATGAGAAGGCACTTAGCGTCGACCCGCGAACGCGATTTCTGTGCGGCGAATATCGTCATGCACGCATGCAACTCAACGACTGGCACGAGCTGGAATCCGACATTGATCTCATTGCCTGCGCCGTTCAGCGTGACGAAGCCACAACCGCTCCCTTTGTCCTGCTGTCGCTGCTGGACGCCCCGGCCCTGCAGCGGCGGTCCGCCGAGATCTACGTGCGCGAGCTCTCTCCGAAGGTACCGCTGGCGCCCCTGGCACCCCATCC
>JAKADE010000366.1 GCA_021820785.1 Pseudomonadota bacterium | reverse complement strand
GCGACGTCGCACCCATCGTGGTCTTTCTGGCCAGCGGTCTGGCCGATCACGCGACCGGCTGTACGATCGACGTCAACGCCGGCTCATACGTGCACTGATTGCGCGGAGGCTGCCGGGCGATGCATCAACCCCAGAAATGGACTGATGCATCGACCTGCGGTCGCGGCCGAGCACCTCGTGGGCACGCACCGATGAGCGCATTGCGCTCGCGTATGCACTCCACCACCGGCACGAACTGCCCGCCGAAGCCGGTCGATTCGCGCTGCATGGCGTCGTCGACATCACGTCGACGGGCGTACGCATCGCGGTCGGGATCATCTGGGACTCGCGGAAGCTCGCCGTCGAGCTGCTCGAGCACCTCTGAGATGCCTCGGGCACCCGCACACCCGGCTTATGACTGACGGTACCCGATGCGAAATGCACCCCAGTGCCGGCCGTTGACCCAGATCGGCGCCGAGAGATCCTTCATCAGCACGAACTGCCCGCCGCCCATGTCGCGCCGATAGGTCTGCAGCAGAAACGGTTGGGTGCTGCGCGCCACTTTCTGCACGGCCCGGTCCTTGAACACCCGGCGATTGCGGCAGTGCGCGGCATTCCACACCGGGTCGCGGCTCTGCGGCTGGCGGTACTGCGGATTGTGTGTTGGGAGATACCCGCCGCGCGCCCAGGCGACGCAGAAGATGATGCGCGGGTCGGCGCCCTGCAGAGGATCCTGCAGCGCAGGCAGCACGCGGTCGGTGAACGCGACGTAGTCGGTCAGGTATTGCTTCGGATTAGTGCCGGGGATTTCCCGATAGCGCTCATCGAACAGCTGCGCCTCGGTGATCTCCCCACGCGCAATCGCCGTCTCGAACAGCTTGCCGATGCGCTGCGCGGCATCGATGCCGAGCCGGATGATCGGTGTATCGGCCGTCTCGACGCCGCTTGCGGCAATCAGGCCGATCAGCGCCTCGCTCACCCCGAGCAACCGCTCGACCCGCTGATCGGCCTGCGCGAGATTGCCCGAGGAGTGCTGCACGCCCTCGGCCAGGGTGCCGAGCTCTTCCAGCGTCGCATTGCAGGACTCCAGGTTCGCAGCCGCTGCCCGCGCGATCGCATCGATCTCCCGGCGCACCGTGGAGAATGCCCCGTGCGCACGGTTGACCACGCCGTGCACGGCTTCGGCACCCTGACCGGCCTGCCCGGCGTGACGCACCGCGGCGCCGCTTTCACCGATCAGCCCCTCGATCTGCGTCGTGAGCGAGCGCACGGTGCCGGTGATGCGCTCGGTCGCCGCACGCGTGCCTTCGGCGAGGTTCTTCACCTCCCCGGCCACCACCGCGAATCCCCGGCCCGCCTCTCCGGCGCGCGCCGCTTCGATACCGGCGTTCAGCGACAACAGCCGGGTCTGCTTGGCGATACCCTCGATGGAGGTGGACACGGAGGTGATCTCCTTCAGCACCGCACTGAAGGACCCCAGCCGCTCCTCGATGCGTTGCACCGCCCCGGTGAGCGCACCGATGTGCTCGAGCGCCTTGCCGAGCAGCTCGCGCGACTCGGCAATCTCCCCGCCGGCGGTGGAGGCGGCCTGTTGCGCCTCGCGCGCCGCCCGATCGATGTCGCGGTTGCCCGTGACCATCGCCTCGGTCGACTGGTGAAGTTCCTCGAACTGCGCCGCCTGACCCGAGACCCGCGTGGTGAGCTCCTCGAGCTGCGCGGCGATGTCGGCGACTTCGACGCCGAGCGAGCCGACGCGGGTCGCGATCTCGTTCACCAGCCGGCCGTTCGCGCCGGTGACGGCCGCGTCACCGCCTGTGCTGCTCTCGCCCGTCATGCCGGATACCGGGGTGGACATGGGCATGCCTCCGCTGCGGCGGGGGTGCGAACCCGCCGGATTCGTCGCCGAAGTATGCGCCGAACCCGGCCGGCGTTGCCCCCGGACGCCTCGCATCGGCAGCGGCGGCAGCCGTGCTGTTCGAGCCGCGGAACACCCCAGCCCCCGCGGGACGAGCTGGCCGTGCGCTAGCGGGAGGGACTGCCCTCTCCGCTTCTCTGGGCGAGCAACTCCAGGTGAGCTTCGCCATTCGCGAGCCGCTGTGTCGCGGGCGACTCGACGCAGACCTGGTTGCGACCGGCGCGCTTGGCCGCATAGAGCGCCTGGTCGGCCCGGAACATCAGCGTGTCGAGCGATTCCCCCGGCGCACCGGCGGCCACACCGAGCGACACGGTGATCGTGCCGATGGTCTCGCGGCTCTGGTCACGGCAGATGCGCCCCCGCGAGATGGTCGAGCGGATCTGCTCAGCTACGGTGCGCGCCCCCTCGAGCGTTGTCTGCGGCAGCAGGAGTGCGAATTCCTCCCCGCCGATGCGCGCGGCGATGTCCCGGCCCTTGATACTGTCGCGGAAGATCCCGGCGATGCTGCGCAGCACTTTGTCGCCGAGCACGTGCCCGAAGGTGTCGTTGATCTGCTTGAAGTGATCGACGTCGGCGAGCACGAGAGCGCTGCCGGCGAGGCCGCTGTCCGTCTCGAGCACCGCCTTGGCCTCGCGCAGAAAGCCGCGCCGGTTGTGGATGCCGCAGAGCGGATCGATCACCGCCTCGGTCTGCGCGCGCTGCAACTGCTGCGTGAGCGCCTTGACCTCCTCGGTACGCCCCTCGAGCTTCTCGGTGAGGATCTGCGTCATGGTCTCCATGCGCATCGCCTCGCTCAGAAGGCGCGAGATGACCTGCTGGATCTTCGCGACCGTGGCCTCCTCGGCCAGGTCCGCGCGGCTCTCGCGCAGGGTGCGGCTGAAGTGCCCGGTGTCCTCACCGGCACTGTTGAAGGTCTGTGCGGTGTCATCCAGCATGTTCTGCAGGCGCGCCTGCAGATCATCCAGCACCGCCGCGTCGCGCTCGGACACGTGGCGCATGTACAGCCCGTACACCTCGTCGTCGTTCAGAGGTTCGTTCGCGTCGATGCGCGCCGCGAGCGCGGTGCTCAGCGGCGGATTGATGCCGGCGAGATGTTCGTACCAGATAGTGTAGCTGATCGGATGGTAGGCGGCGTTCTGACGCGTCATCAGCGGCAGCGTCAGGCGCAGCAACTCGGCGCTTTGTTCTTTGGATTCGATGTATCTCATGGCGATATCAATCGATCGCCCCGCACGGTGTGCGGCGCGTGACGTCGGTACGTGAACCCCTGATGCCCGCGGCAGGAATGGCGATGCCTTTCTTCTTATGCCGGATGCGTGCAGACGCATTTACATAACAAAGCCAGTTTATGCCATTTGCACACGATTGTGAACGCGTGCGGCGACGTCCACGGGCGTGCCACCGCCCATGACAAAAGTCACAGTTCGTTGAGCCCTCATTCGGCGCAAGGAGTCCGGAGGGTCCCGCCGCCGTGACGGACATTGGCGGGCCCGGCGATGATCCCCCGCCAGCCTGCCCACCCCTCGAGCGGCCAGTACCCCGCCGCTGCGGTACGGTGAGCCGCTTCGCGACGGAATCCGCCGCGGCCCAGGCCCCCGTGCAGCACCCCGGGGTCGTGCCCCGGGGTGCTGTCGGCTCAGTGAACTTCGCCGTCGTTGGCCTCGTAGGACGCCAGCGTGTTGCCGCGCCGGGCAGCATAGGTCCGCAGATACCGCTCGAACGCGCCATAGCTGCGCGCGCCCTTGCTCGCGATCCACTCCTGGCGCATCTGTTCCGGTCCTTCAACGGTCAGAATGGACGTCGGCGTATAGCGTTCGCTCGCCGTGAGTGAGATCCCGTGCCCATGGGGGTTGGTATGGCGCTGCAGCCACGTGGTGCTCAAAGCGTGCCCCGCCGCACCCGCCTCGCGGCGCAGGAGCAGCTCGTTGCTGCACGTGCCGGCATTGAACTGAACCGGCACCTGCATCGGCAGCACCGGCACGGTCTCCTCGCGGGGCGAACGGGCCCAGATACCGGAAATCACCTGCGCATTGGCGTCCCACTGCGACATCGGCGGCAGCCCGAAGACCGTCTCGATGGTGCGCACGATGTTCACCTGAGAGAGCGGGTGCGTATCGAGATCGCCGGGTTTGACCCAGGGACCGATCGCCAGCGCGAGCGTGCGGTGCGCGTTGATGTGGTCGGCGCCACTTTGCGCATCGTCCTCGGTGAGGAAGACGGCCATGTGCCGCCACTGGGGCGTTCCAGACAGGTAGTGCAGCAGCTGCGCCGTGGCG
>JAKADE010000365.1 GCA_021820785.1 Pseudomonadota bacterium | reverse complement strand
AACGAACGCGTGCTTCGATGACAATCGCAGGCATAGCGGCAGTCCGTGTGTTGTGGACTGACCAAACTGCCTGCACAAGACAGTTCTTATTGGTTCTGAAGGGCCAGTGGCCAGGGGCGAACGAACGACCGACACGCGGATTTTCAGTTGGCTACACAGGAGCTTTTAACTCAATCACTTGCAGCGCTTGCCCAGCCCAAAACCAGCCTGTCCCCGGCGCATTCCTGGCACGCCCAATCTCAGCTCGACACATTCCTGACACACCGCCCATTTCGCGTGCTGGGTGTAGACAGGGCCGATCCGCCAGACCGGTGCATGCTCCGTCATTGCTCGGCGCATTGCAACGGAGAGCACGATGAAAGCGTAGATACGTTTGCCAGATCTGTGTACACTTTCATCGGTGCCCACCAAATCGTCATTTCGGCTCCCGGACAGCCTACCTCCCGTCTTCACCTACTCGGACGCGATGGCCGCTGGGCTCTCCGCGGAGCGCCTTTACCGCTACCGCGATCAGGGGCATCTCGTGCAAGTGGGGCGCGGCCTGTATCGAAGGGTCGATGCCTCGCCTGCCGATCACAACCTCCTCGAAATCGCCCACCGGGTTCCGCAGGGCACACTCTGCCTTATCACCGCCCTCGCCCGTCACGGACTGATCGACGTCATCCCAGATCGCATTGATCTAGCAATCCCGCGCGGTAGACGAATTCCGGCGCTGCAGTCACCCGTGAACGTTCACGTCTTCGCCAAGAATACATTCGGAATTGGCCGGGAGGTGATCCGGGTCGGGGACGGACTGACCCTCGGCCTCTACTCGCCCGAGCGCTCGCTGGTCGATATGGTCCGACTGCGGCATCGCGAAGGGGCTGAGATCGCGTGGGAAGCACTCCGCCGCTGGCTAAGACGGAAGGGCGCCAGGCCGGCGGTGCTGATCGAGATGGCTCGGCCGTTCCACGGTGCCGAGAGCGCGGTTCGTCACGCACTGGAGATCGTGCTGTGAAGCGAGCGACCCAAGAGACGGAGGCCGGCCGGCGCTATCTCGAGCTGCAGCGCAAGGCCCGGCATTCCGGGAGGCCAACGGACGAGCTGATCCAGCTCTATGCCCTCGAAGGTTTTCTCGACCGGCTGGCACGCTCGGCATATGTGGACCGATTCGTGCTGAAGGGCGGAGTGCTGCTTGCCGCATTGGACGCTCGGCGAGCGACGCGCGACATCGACTTGGCTGCACACGATCTCGAGAACAGTGCCGCACACGTGCTCAGCCTGATCCGCGAGATCGCCGCCATCGACGTCGACGACGGGCTCGTGTTCGATGCCGGTCATGCGACCGCGGAAACCATCCGAGACGAGGATCAATATAGCGGGGTTCGCGTCACACTCAGCGGGACACTCTCGCGCGCCACGATTCGCCTGCACGTAGATATCAACGTGGGCGATCCCATTTGGCCCGAGCCGCAGCCAGTCCAACTCCCTCGATTACTAGCCGGCACCCTGGTCGTTCGAGGCTATCCCCTGGAAATGGTCTTCGCGGAGAAGATCATCACGGCGCTGGCGCGGGGCACAGCCAATACCCGGTGGCGGGACTTCCTTGATCTCTACGTCCTCATCCGGCGCCATGGCGTCGAGGCCCGGACGCTTCGAGCTTCGATGCAGAGCGTCGCCCAATACCGCGGCATCCCGCTTTCCCCTCTGGAATCCACGCTCATCGGTTTTCCGGAGATTGCACAGAATCGATGGCTTGCGTAGCTTCGCAAGCAACGGCTCGAGTCGGCAGCCCCGGAAGATTTCGCCACAGTCCTCGAACTCGTGGTGTCGTTTGCCGACCCCGTACTCAGCGATGATCAAACGATGACTTCGTGGAATCCGCTCGAGAGAGTGTGGAGGCGGAATGTATGACCACCACCGCATCGAATCGGAGGAGCCTGATTGTTTCACGATCAAATATTGTGACCGCCCACCTTGGGTAAGCCGTAAGGACTCGACATGGCAATTCCTGTAGCCAAAATCTCCGAGACATTGCTCGCCTTCGCCGAGCCGCTCCTCGGATCGGCACCCGAATCGCTCATCTGGGAAGAGGTTGAGGGCGCGCTGAAGCTTGCGTGGACCGTCTGGAACGCCGCGGTCATGGACGCGACGCGCGAAAATCCGCAGTTCCTCGCGGAGATGCGGAAACTCGTCGCCCAGGACAACCCCATCGCACAAATGGTCGAGGGATTGATCACCCGCAAGCAAACCCAGTTCGGGCACGATCTTCGGCTTCTCGGCGAGTACCGAATCGTGAAGCGTGCAGGCGAATGGCGTCTGCGCGTCGAAGTTCGATCAGCTGCCTGTGAGAAGTCACCGAATGAAATCGGAGACGCAAAACAACGGAAGCGGCCCGGGCGGCAGAATCGGCGGGCAATCACCGCCGGCGAGATGTCCGAGAGTCGTTGTGCCGCGCTCCGAGAGACTACTGTTCCGGGAAGCTTTGTCGACCTCGATGCGGAGCTCACTGGCTGGAAACCGTGACTTTTTTTTCAACTCCGAACTCTGAACTTGTCATCCGGCAAGACCCATTTTCCGGTTGAAAGGACGGACTGACTCAGCGCCAGAGCTCTCCGGAATACCCGGTGCGGTTCATATTCTCGGAGCAAGGGCGTGAGCTTCGGTAGCAGTATCGTCCGCAACACTAAGTCGCCGCACGTAATACGCACGATTCCGGCGGGTTTGTCCCGCAATGCCGTGAGGGCGTCCACCGGACTGAAGCGGCGCTGCATTGAGCACGCTGCCGACACGGCTCGATAACGGCAACGCTTCCCCTCACGATGACCCGCGATTTCGCGAATGCTCGTGCCTCGAGCAGCGACGCGGCGATTGGTCAGTGCTTATGCCTATTCAAATCCACGACCGCCCGCGGTGAACTATCGAGTGACAATCCACCATGGGCGGGCTGATCGATTGGAGGATATGTGGCGGGAAAATATGCTGAATTGGCGGACCAGGTCGCCTCCGGGATCGGACTGCTGCGCGAGGGCGCGCCGGAGGCAATGAAGGGATTTACCAGCTTGGCGCTCGCGGCGACCGCGCCCAAAGCACTCGACTCAAAGACCAAGGAGCTGATAGCACTTGCCGTCGGCGTTGCTGGGCACTGTGATGGCTGCGTGGCCTACCACACGCGCGCCGCTTGGAAGCAAGGCGCGAGTAGGCAGGAGGTCGTGGAGACTGTCGCTACTGCGATTTACATGGGCGGTGGTCCGGCAGCGGTCTATGGTGCAGACGCAGTACGCGCCTACGACGAGTTCTCTGCGAAATCCTGAGCGAGGCGCTGAATCCGCGGTCGGCATCAGCTGATGAGGTGCGCCGACCCTTGATTGCGTCAGCGGGCCTGTCAGACTCTCTGTCCCCGCTCGTCGGTGACGCGCTCGCCGTCTTCCTTGGTAAAGACCCCCTTTTGCGCCACCGGCAGAATATCCAAGACGGTTTCCGAGGGCCGACAGAGCTTTACACCCCAGGGTGTCACGACGATTGGCCGGTTGATCAGAATGGGGTGGACCAGCATCGCGTCGATCAGCTGCTCGTCAGTCACATCCGGTGAGGCGAGGCCGAGCGCTGTAGATGGCGTTCCTTTTTCACGCAGGATATGTCTGGGGCCGGCGCCCATCCTACCAAGGAGCTCGAGCAGAGTCTGACGAGCGGGCGGCGAGTTGAGATATTCGATGATCGTAGGCTCGATGCCAGCGTTACGGATGAGCGCGAGCGTGTTGCGCGAGGTTCCGCACGCCGGATTGTGGTAGATCGTGACCGGCACCGTTGCCGGTGCCAGCGACTCGCCGCTCACTTCAGTCAAGCTCTGGTCATCGCCCATCCGAGTAATCTCCCGAATCGTCTTCAGCCCTTACCAATCTCCGCGACGCGCTCCCGCAACGACATCCGATCGAGGCTGCTGAACGGCAGGCACATGAAAAGATCGATCCGACGCTGCAGGATCCTGAACGCCTCATTCACAGCGCGCATCATCCCGCCCTCATCCTGAACGGCCGCCGGATCCGGCACTCCCCAGTGCGCGGTGACAGGCTGACCCGGCCACACGGGACACACTTCACCCGCGGCACGGTCACAGACGGTGAAGACAAAATCCAGCGGAGGCGCAGCGGGTGCGGCAAACTCATCCCAGCTCTTGCTGCGCAAGCTGTACGT
>JAKADE010000364.1 GCA_021820785.1 Pseudomonadota bacterium | reverse complement strand
TTCGTCGAGGTGCCGGACCGTCCGAATCACCTGTAAGTACCGACAATGCCACTTCAGGAGACAATACCGTGTATACCCTGACTGAAAAAACGCCACGGCGGGCGGATCGGCAGCGCTGGGGATGGTTGCTCTCGGGCGCCGCTGCCGTGCTCGTCATCACCGGCGCCTGTGCCGGATCGAGGCCTGCTCGCGCAGCAGATACCGGGCCGACCGGATCGAACTGGACCAAGCCGGCCGGCAACGACTACAACTGGCGCTACAGCCGGCTCGATCAGATCAACGTTCACAACGCTCATCAGCTGCAGGTCGCATGGACCATGTCCACCGGCGTGCTGCGCGGTCACGAAGGCCAGCCGCTGGTGATCGGCAATACCATGTATTTCGAGACGCCGTACCCGAACAGTGTGTTCGCGGTGGATCTTAACGACCCGAACCACCGGGTGCGGTGGAGATTCACCCCGCCGCCCGATCCGAACGCGCCGCCGGTCGCGTGCTGCGACGTCGTCAACCGTGGCGTGAGCTACTACAACGGCAAGATCATCATGACGGCGCTCGACGGCATGGTGTATGCGTTGGATGCCAACAATGGCGCCGTGGAGTGGAAGTTTCACAACGCAGACCCGAAACTCGGGCAGACCGTCACCGCGGCGCCGCAGGTTTACGACGGCGTTGTGCTGGTCGGGGTGTCCGGCGGTGAATTCGGTGTGCGCGGGTACATGACCGCGCTCGATGCGAACACCGGCCGGATGCTGTGGCGCGCGTACAGCGAAGGACCGGACAACCAGCTGCTGTTCAGCCCGACGCATACCATCAACGGGTACACCCAGAAGCCGGTCGGGATCGATTCGAGCCTCAAGACCTGGCGCGGGGATGAGTGGAAGGAAGGCGGCGGCACGACCTGGGGCTGGTATTCGTATGATCCAAAGCTCGGCATGATCTACTACGGCAGCGGCAATCCGGGGACGTGGAATCCCACGCAGCGCCCGGGTCTGAACCGCTGGTCGATGACGATTTTCGCACGCAACCTGCACACCGGCATGGCCAAGTGGGTCCTGCAGATGACCCCGCACGATGGCTGGGACTACGACGGCGTCAATGAGATGGTGCTGTTCGACGCGAAAGTGAACGGGCGCGAGGAGCCGCTGCTTGCGCACTTCGATCGCAACGGGTTCATGTTCGTCGTGAACCGCATCACCGGCAAGCCGGTGCGGATCCAGAAATACGACTCGTCGGTGAACTGGGCGAGCGGTTTCAACATGAATACCGGTATGCCCCATGTCAACGAGCGGTACATGACCCGCGCCGGCGTGAATGTCACGGGCATCTGTCCGGCGGCACAGGGCGACAAGGATGAACAGCCGTCCTCGTACGACCCGCAGACCGGGGACTTCTACGTTCCGCTGAATCACCTGTGCATGGATTATCAGGCGTTCGACGTCAAGTACATGGCGGGCTTCCCGTTCGTCGGTGCGATCGTGAACATGCACCCGGGTCCGGGCGGCTATCGCGGCCGGTTCATCTCCATCAACCCGGTCACGGGGCACACCAACTGGCAGATCCACTCGGAGTTCCAGGACTGGGGCGGGGCACTGACCACCGCCGGCGGACTGGCGTTCTATGGCACGCTGAAAGGCGACTTCCGCGCCGTGGACGTGCACACCGGGAAGATCCTCTACAGCTTCCACTGCCCGTCGGGGATCATCGGCAACCCGGTGACGTACATGCATGATGGGCGGCAGTACGTTGCGGTGTTGACCGGCGTCGGTGGCTGGGCGGCGATCGGCATGACCAACAATCTGCACAAGGGGACGGCAGGTCTGGGGGCCGTGGGGCTTGATCAGAGCCTCAACCAGTACACCCAACTGGGTGGAACACTGATGGTGTTCGCTTTGCCGAAGGGTTGAGCGGATGGAGCGGGGCGAGGATGATGTGGGGTGGCCCCGCCCCTTGCGAGAGTGGGCCGCGCCGGGCGCCGGCGCGGCCCACTTTGTCGGCGGAGTCGGCGCAGCGCGAGGCGCCGCAGCGATCACTCAACGCAAAGGGGAAATGACGTATGTCACGCAAGAGAGTCATGACGGGAATGCTGCGGGGTCTGGCGGTGCTGCTGCTGATCGGCGGCACGGCTGCGGCGGCGGTGCGGCCGCTGACGGTGTGCGCCGATCCGAATTATCTGCCGTATTCGAACCGGCTCGGCGAAGGATTCGAGAACAAGGTGGCCGAGGTCATCGGCCAGGCGCTCGGGCGTCCGGTGCATTACGTCTGGTCGAGCTACCGACAGCCGGGAGGATTTGACAACTTCCTCGCGCTGAACCTCGACAAGAACCGCTGCGACATCATCATGGATCTGCCGTATGGGGATGTCGAGGAGCACTTTACCGATCCGTACTATGGATCGACCTACGTCTTCGTCTACAAGAAGAGCCACCACTACGATCTTTCTGCCGGCATGGACTCTCCGGTGCTGCGGCACGTGAAGATCGGGTTCGAGATGGGTACGCCGCCCGAGATGGGCTTGAAGATGCGCGGATTGCTCCTGACGGCGACCCCGTTCGACACGGCCGAGAAGCCTGCCGCGTCGCCGAAAGCGACACTGCAAGCCGTACAGGACGGCAAGATCGACGTCATGATCACCTGGGAACCGGCGGTGGGCTATTTCATCAAGAAGGACTATCCGGACCTCGCCATGACGCGGGTTCCGGATACCAACGCACTGGGCTCACCGGAGCGGTACCTGTTTTTCATGTCGCTGGGCGTTGCGCCGGCGCACAAACATCTCATTCCGCAGCTCAATGCGGTGATCAAGTCTCACAAGGCGCAGATCAAGCAGATCATGGATGACTACAACGTCGGCATCCTTCCCTGAGGGGCGTGTGCAGCGGGGAGCAGACAAGGATAACGCGTTAACGATGTGAATCGATGCAAGACATGGCAAACGTAGCGAATGTGAAGCGAATCTCCAACCTGCCCGGCCGCCGTGCCGGCTCGACCGCGCGGCTGCTTCTGGCGCTGTTGCTGGTGTGCGCCGCAGGGCTCACGCGGCCGGCGCTCGCAGCGATGCCGCCGGGGGAAAAAGTGGCTCGCGGCAGAGATTGCTTCTCCTGTCATGCGGTCGGGCACAAGGTGGTCGGTCCGGCATTTGCCGCAGTCGCCCAGCGCTTTGCGCATCAGCCCGGGGCGAAGGCGGTGCTCGTACATGCGGTGAAGTTCGGGCACGTCGGCACGTGGGGCGACATCCCGATGCCGCCGCATCCGCAGCTCACCGCGCAGCAGCTCGATGAGGTCGTCAGCTGGGTGCTCTCGATCAGTCCGACTGCGGAGCACGCGGCGGCCGCGCCGGCGGGAAAGACCTATCGCTACACGGTCGATGGCAAGCAGGTGACGTTGGATTTTCCCGTGTATCGTCCGGGCACGAAGAAGGTGACGGCGACGGTGTTCCGGGGTTACGAGCTGTTCAACTCGTACTGCTTCCGCTGTCACGGGGAGGATGCAATGGGCTCGGAGTACGCTCCGGACCTGCGCCAGTCGGTGCTCAACGGCATGACCGAGGCGCAGATGACCCAGATCGCCATGGTCGGCCGCAAGGCCAAGGGCATGCCGGCCTGGGCGGGCTTCTTCTCCCCGCACGACCTGAAGGCGATCTACGAGTACGTGGCCGGCCGGGCCCACCACCTGGTCGGGCAGGGAACCCCGCCGGAGTGAGCGCTG
The DNA here is from genome assembly GCA_021820785.1 of Pseudomonadota bacterium. The sequence goes on along the minus strand of JAKADE010000364.1, from coordinate 469 downwards.
GCCGCGCGGGTGCTCGACCCGCGCGGCCCCGGCGTCAGAGGCTCCTCGGCAGCACCCGGTACAATATGCGGGCGATGGCCGGCACCAGCCGCGGGCGCAGGAGCCGTGCGTCGTAGCGGGCCATGCGTCGGTCGTTCTCATCGAGGCACTTCCCGAGCAGGCCATGCAGCGTCACCGATGCGCCGAGGTCCTGGTGGGCGGTCAGCGTGAAGTTCTCGCCGCTGGCTGCGGGCGCATCCCCGCCGCCGAGGCTGCGGGCGGTCTTCACGCGCGAGGCGACCTGTTTCAGGATGATCCACGCGCAGCGAGCGCGGAACGCGGGCCGCTGCCACCAGGGCAGCTGCAAGCGGCGCGCTTTGACCCAGTTGACGAAGAACAGGATGTGGCGCACTTCCTCTTCCATCACCGGCTCGAATACCGTCACCAGCGCGGCGGGGAAGTAGCCGGATTCGCGCGCCAGTGCGAACAG
>JAKADE010000363.1 GCA_021820785.1 Pseudomonadota bacterium | reverse complement strand
TTCGCACGCAGCACACCGGGCTGCCGCGCACCCCGCGGCGCTGAGCGGCGGACGGCGGCCGTGACCTGCGCCCATCCGCTCGATCGCCCCGTCTGGGCGAGTCTGACCACTCACCACGAGCCGTTCGCGGCCGGCGGGCTGCTCGCCCGGCGCTACCGCGCCGAGTACAACGTGTTCGCCGGTCAGGCGGACGAGTCGCCCGAGGCGCTTGCCGCGCTCGGGGCACTGGTCGGTCCCGGCGAGCAGGTGTGCATCGCGCAGGCGATGCCGGTGACGGTGCCGGCGGGGCTGCGCGTGCACAAGAGTCTCCAGGGCGTGCAGCTGACGGCCCCCGCGGCGCTCGAGGTGCCCGAGGGTGCCGAGCCGCTGCTCGTGCTCACCGAGCGCGACGCGCCGGAAATGTTCGCGCTCGCGCACCTCACCGAGCCGGGGCCGTTCGCGCCGCGCACGCATGCCCTCGGCCGCTTCCTCGGCATTCGCATCGACGGGCGGCTCGCCGCCATGGCCGGGGAGCGCTTCCGCTTGCCCGGCTACACCGAGGTGAGTGCCGTGTGCACCCATCCGGATTTTCGCGGCCGGGGATTCGCGCGCCGCCTCACCGCCGCGGTCACCGCGGCGATCCACCAGCGCGGCGAGCGGGCGTTCCTGCAGGCCTGGAAGACCAACACGCCGGCGATCACGCTGTACCAGTCGCTCGGCTTTAAGATTCGCGCCGAGATGAATGTGCGCGTGCTGGTCCGCGCGACGTCTGACTGAGCGGCGCCCGCGCGGAGCGGCCTGTCCGCTCGCGCAAGCGGGCCACCCGGTGTGATTTCCCGGGGGCCCACTGTGTGCGGCGCGTTACAGGATGGTGATCACGATCGAGCCGTTCCCGCCGGCCGTCGCAGATCCGCCACCGTTGTTTGCTGGAGCAAAGGTCGAGCCAGTCGGTCCCGTGCTGCCCCCTGCACCACCGCCCGTGCCCGCGACGCCACTGCCACCGCCCCCGAACCCGCCGCCGCCGCCGCCAGCCAAGTCATTGCTGGTGTCATTGCCTCCCGTGCCGGCGCCGTTGCCGCCGCCGCCGATGCCGCCGGGGTAAGCGCTGCCCCCGTTGCTTCCCCCGTTACCGCCCGGGCCGCCTGGTCCTGAGCCTCCGGTGACGCCGCTCATCATCATGGAGTTCGTGCCACCGGCGCCGCCGATGCCGCCCGCGCCACCGCTGCCACCGGTCGTGCTGCTGACACTGCCGCCAGCGCCCCCAGCACCGTTCGCGCCGCCGCCATTACCCCCTGCGGAGGCACTTGGGCTGTTGCCGCCGCCACCGCCGCCGCCGCCGGCGATGATCTGATCGGCCGCGCCCGCGTCGATGTTGGACGAAGCGCCGCCACCGCCGCCGGCGCCGTTCGTCAGGCTCGGGGCACTCGTGCCGGCGCCGCCGCCGCCGCCCACGAACAGCGTCAAGACCTGTCCGGGCGTGACGGTGAGTGTGCTCGTAACCACAGCGCCGGCGCCGCCGGCCGAACCGGCCGATGTGCCGGACGTGCCGCCTCCGCCACCACCGCCACCGGTGGCGATCACCTTGATGGACGTCACTCCCGCCGGGACGGTCCACGTGTAACTACCGGTGCTCGTGAATTGGGTATCGATGCAGCTGACCGCGACGCCCGTGACATCGGCACTCAGGTTCGCTCCGGAACCATTCGAGACGGTGCACCACTGCCCGGAGGGCTGGGTCGCAACCGTCACCGCGTAGCTGCCTCCGTTGGCCACCGGCGTGGAGAACTGGAACGAGCCATTCGCCGTGAGTGTCAAAGGATCCGCGCCGTTGTCGTAGAGCGTGACTTGGGCTCCGGAGGCAAGGCCCGAGAGCGTGCCGCCTACTGCAAACGTCGCGGAAGAACAGGTCACTACGACGCCGCTGATGTTGGTGGAGACGTTCGTGCCGCTGCCGTTGGAGACCGTGCATACTTGGCCGGTAGGCTGCGTGGCAACGCTTACTGAATACGAACCGCCCCAGGCGATGGGTGTGGCAAAGGTAAATGACCCGTTTGCAGTCACCGTGAGTGCGTCGCTGCCGTTGTCATCGAGCGTCAACTGTCCGCCGCTGGCAAGCCCCGAGACCGTGCCGCCGAGGGTGAAGGTCTCGGCCGCACAGGTCACCGAGACGTTCGTCACATCGGCGGTCATGGCCGCGCCGGAGCCGTTCGAAACGGTACACACCTCACCCGCGGGTTGAGTCGCCACGGTGACCACGTATGAGCTGTCGTAGGTCAGCGGTGTCTTGAACGTGAATGCACCGTTCGCCGCGAGCGTCAGGGAGTCGGTGCCGCTGTCCTGCAGCACGACCTGGTCGCCTGATTGCAGCCCCGATACGCTGCCACCGACAGTGAAGGACTGGGTGGAGCATACGACCGAGACAGTGGTGACATTCGCCGTGACGCCCGTTCCGGCGCCGTTGGTGACCGCACAGGTCTCTCCCTGCGGTTGGCTAGCGACCGCGACCGCGTAGCTGCCGTTGGCCGTGATGGCGGTCGGAAAGGTGAAGGCGCCGTTCGCCGAGACCGTGAGGGTGTCGGTGCCATTGTCGCTCAACGTCACGCTGCTGCCGCTCGCCAGTCCCGAGACGGTGCCGCCTACCGTGAAGTGTGCAGAAGGCGTCGAGGAAACCGATGGGGTGGGCGCAGCGGCGGATCTCGAGCCGGAATGGCAGGCCGCAAGCGCCGAGAGTGCCACTAACGAGGGGACTGCCCGCAAGCGGCGGGGTAAAAGCGTGGCTAAGCGCACTCAAATGTTCCTTGTTGATCGGTGTCAGCATGGGGCGTCGCGCTGAGCTGCGCAGCGCCGGGGTGACGCGTACTGGCCGGGCGCGGCCGATACACTTTGCAATCCAGATCATGCGGGCCGTTCCCCGCGAGCGAAAGCCGGCGAGTGATGAGCGGGTCACAAAACGCCACTATTCTGAGCGTGATCGGCGCCGAGCCCGGGCGCCGGTGTCGGCGCATTGCACGTCCGGCCCGGAGGGTCGGTACGGGAAGGGGATGCCGGGCAGCACGGCGGCGGATGCACGAGAGCCGACCGCGAGCAGTGGCCGGGGGCGTACGGCTCGAGGGAGGAGTGTGCTGGCGAACCTGACGTCGCTGTCGCGTCAGCGCATCGGGTCACTCTGCGCCGCTGGTGCGCATCACCGAGACGAGCGAGGTCGCGACGTGCGGTCCGCCGTACCAGAACCTCCAGCCGAGCGCCCGCCGCTCCACGAGCGTGCCGGGCTGCGCGGCGAGAAAGCGCCGATACGCCCGACTGTGGCCGATGTCGGCGATCAGGGCCGTGCCGCCCGGTTTGAGCACCCGCAGGATTTCAATTAGCGCTCGCTCGCGCTGCGCTGCGCCGACGATGTTGTGAATGGCGAGACTGCTGGTAACGACATCGAAGCTGCAGTCGGGAAACGGCAGCGCCCTCATGTCGGCGGTGAGGAGCGTCACGCGCTCGCGCACGCCTTCGAGTGCGGCATTGCGCAGCGTTGCCTGTTCGTTGTTGCCCGACTGGTCCTTCGCCGACCATAGATCAATGCCGACGGCCTGTCCCTGCGCGAGGCGCTGCGCGGCGAGCAGCAGGACCGCACCTCGGCCGCAGCCGACATCGAGCAGTCGCTCATCGCCCCGCAGCGCCAGGCCGTCGAGCAGTTCCGACCACACCGCGAACTTGCCGCGCCGGGTGGTCCAGAGGTAACTGCAGGTCACCAGCGCGAAGACGACGGCGATCGCCGCGAATGCCGCATTGAATGTGCCGTAAGCGCTCAGCGCGATGAGGGTTGCGGCGGTGGCGCCGAGCGCCGCGGCCGCCAGGCCGTACAGGACGTGGGGCGCGTCGATACCGTAGTGGCCGTGACGTGTGGTGGTCATGAGAGGGGCCGTGACGATGCTACGGGCAAGGGGAGACTCGCGAGGGGGCTCCAGCGGCGCTGGCACGCACCGTGCAGTCGCGCGCGCGGTTCGAGAGTCTCGAACCGCACGGCCGACGCGTGAACCTGCGGCGCGCTGTGCCCGCGAGTCGACATGACTGCGTTTTCCCCCTGGGCGCGATGGTAACTGAAATACAACGGGACTGCCGCAGGGGGCGGTCTCGCGGCGGCTTGCGGCCGCTCGGGCGGGCGGACGAGAATGCACCGGCCGCATCCGGCGGCGGCACGAGTCGACG
>JAKADE010000362.1 GCA_021820785.1 Pseudomonadota bacterium | reverse complement strand
GACGAGCGGCGAATTCGTTCGATCGCCATCGTCGGCGGGGGAACCGCCGGGTGGCTCGCGGCCAGCATACTGGCCCGGGCCGCCCCGGCGGGGACCGCGATCACCGTGATCGAGTCGGGGCAGATCGCCCCGATCGGGGTGGGCGAGGCAACCATTCCGCCGTTCGTCGATCTGCTGCGTTTTTTAGGAATCGATGAGACGGAATTCGTACGCGCGACCGGCGCGACCTACAAACTCGGGATCCTGTACCGGGATTGGTCGCTGCCCGGGCATGAGTACTGGCATCCCTTCGGAACGTTCGGCACGACGATCGAGCGCCGGCCGTTCCATCACTACTGGCACCGCGCACTCGCCATGAACCGCGCCCCGCGGATCGGGGAGTTCAGTCTCTGCGCGGCGCTCGGGGAGGCCGGGAAATTCCGCTTCCCCGATCCGCGCGCACAGGGCGCGGCCGCGGGCCTGCGCTATGCATTGCATTTCGATGCGGGGACGGTCGCGGGGTTTCTGCGTCAATTCGCGGCCGGACTAGGTGTGCAGCGGCTCGAGCGCACTGTGGCGACGGCGACGCGTCGGGCGGACGGTTTCATCGAGGAACTCGTGTTCGCCGATGGGGAGCGTCTCGGGGCGGACCTGTACATCGACTGCAGCGGGTTTCAGGGCCTGCTCATCGAGCAGGTCCTGCACAGCGGATATGTCGATTGGCGCGCGGTTCTACCCTGTGATCGTGCGGTCGCGGCGCCGACGGCAATCAGCGGGAACCGGCCACCGTACACGCTCGCCAGCGCGCGTGCGTCCGGCTGGCAGTGGCGCATTCCGCTGCAGCACCGCTTCGGCAACGGATACGTGTATTCGAGCGCGCATGTCAGTCACGCCGCGGCGACCGATGACCTGCTGGGGAAGGTGGGCACGCCGCTCGCCGAGCCGCGCGTGCTGCGCTTCACGGCCGGCCATCGCCGCCACCTCTGGAGTCACAACTGCGTCGCGCTCGGACTGGCCTCGGGCTTTCTCGAGCCACTCGAGTCGACCAGTATCCAGCTGGTCATCAATGGCGTGTTCAATCTGCTCGATCATTTCCCTGATCGTGCATTCGATCCGGCCAATATCGCCGCCTACAACTGGGAGCTGATCGAGGAACTCGAGCAGATCCGCGATTTCCTGATCCTGCATTACTGCGGGACGCTGCGCGAGGACACGCCGTTCTGGCGGGACGTGCATGCGGTGCGGCTGCCGGAGAGCCTGCGCCAGAGGATCGAGCTGTATCGGGGCACGGGGCGGATCAGGGCCCGCTCCGGTGAACTGTTCACCGATCTGTCCTGGTTCTATATTTTCGCCGGGCTCGGCATGCGTCCCGCAGCGCCGGACCCGCTGATCGATGCGGCCGCGGTGGCGCGCGCCGAGAACACGCTTTACTCGTTGCGGCAGAATATTGCGCGCGAGGTACGCGCGGCACGCGCGCACGACAGCTACTTCGCCCCGGGACAGCCGGCCGCCGCGCAGGACCGGCCGGCGTCCGCCGAACCGGCCTGAGTGTCGGCGCGGGCCTAGCGCTCGCTGCGGGCGGGGGCGAACCGAACCGATCGAATGGCGCCGATCCCGAAGGCGCAGATGCACAGGTAGGCCAGCATCGGCACGAGGTACGCGGACCGAAGGCCCGTGGCGTCGGCGACCTGCCCGACGATCACCGGCAGCACGGCCCCGCCGACAATCGCCATGCACAAAAGACCCGAGGTTGCGGCGTTCGAGGCGCTCGAGCGCTCGAGGGTCAGGGTGAAGATGACCGGGAACATGATCGAATTGAACAGGCCCACGGCGAGGGCGGCCCAGCCGGCCAGTGCCCCGGGGGCATGGCTCACGGTCAGGCACAGGGCGGCGGCGATGGCGGCGGTGCCGGCGAGCAGCACCGGGGCCCGCAGCCGCCGCAGCAGCCCGCTGCCGATGAAGCGGCCGACCATCGCGCCGCCCCAATACAGACTGACCCATTTGCCGGCCTGCTCGAGCGGGATATCGAACACGTCCGGCCGATGCAGGAAAATGGCCATCGCGCTGCCGATCGAGACTTCCGCGCCGACGTAGAGAAATATAGCGGCCGCACCGAGCACCGCCCAGCGTGAGCGCAATGCTTCGCGCAGCGAGCCGGTGGCCGGGGCAGAGGCGTGTGCGTGTACCGAGGCATGTTGCGGCGCAGACTGTGGCAGGTTGAGCTTGCCGCGCACCGAGGCGATGAACAGCGCCAGCAGCGCGATGAGCGCAGCCACGCCAAGGAACGCAACGTCGATGTGGTGCAGGGACGTGGTGCGCTGCGCGGCGGTGATCGGCCCGGCGTGGACGGTGAAGATCCCGCCGGCGAGCAGCACGCTGGAGGCGAGATACGGTGCGATGGCGGTGCCGAGCGAATTGAAGGCCTGCGAGAGCGTCAGGCGAAGGTGCGAGCGCTCGGGCGGCCCCAGCGCCGCGGCGAGCGGATTGGCGGCGACCTGCAGGATGGTGATGCCGCTGGCAATGATGAACAGCGCCACCAGCACCTGGGCAAAGGTGCCGATGGCGGTCGCGAAGGGCACCCAGAGACACCCGGCGATCATGATCCCGAGCGCGGTCAGAATCGATCGGGCGTACCCGAGGCGCTTCAGCAGCGCCGCGGCCGGCAGCGAGATCACGCCGTACGCCATGAAGAAGGCGAACTGCGTGAGCATCACTTCTGCGTACGAGAGCTGAAAGATCGATTTCATCGCCGCGATCAGCGGATCGACCGTGACCGTGATGAAGCCCCACGCGAAAAAGAGCGTGGTGATCGAGGCGAACGCCCCCCGTTGCGCTCCGTGAGGAGGAACGGTGGCGTGGGCGGGCGAAGGCAGGGGCTCAGTGCGCATGGACTCTACTCATCCGGGTGACTCGCCGAGAGGGCAGGCGTGAGCGATCAGGCCCGCGCGCGCTCACGGTGCCGCAGATCGGTGGGGAGTTCAATGACCGTGCTCGATCGGCACGCTCGTGCCGAGGGCATTCCACCCCTGCAGCTGCACGCGTGCGCAGCGCGCGCCCTGGCGCGGACAGCGGATGCGGATCTGCCGGTGCTCACCGGGCATCAGCGTCAGGAAGTTCGTGCTGTAGTAGGACGGCAGTACGCGGTGACCGTGCGCATCGAGGGCAGTGACCTCGAGTGCCACGGCGGGTTCCGTGCCGCGATTGGTGAGCGTGACCGTGTAGTGGCGCGCGCCGCCGGTGGCATGCGAGTCTGATCGCTGCGCGGTGACGGCGACCGGCTGTGCACGCAGCGTGTCGAGCGCACGCAGGCTCTTGGAGTGCGCGCCCTGCCAGTAGACGTTTTCGCTGAGCGCGCGGCCGGTGCGGTTCGCGAGGCGCAGCTGCACGAACACCAGCGGACGCCCGCGCAGCCAGCGCTGCAAGGGCAGTGCGCGCAGCGTGGTCACGGCATTGGCGGCGGCGCTCACGGGGAGCTGTTGCTGCGCGAGCCGTCGTCCGTGCAGGGACACGATGCGCACCTGCACCGTCAGATCCGGTTGCGCGGTCCGGGTGGTGTTGACCACCGCGAGGGCAAAATCCGGCAGGTTCATTTGCACGTGCAGCGGCTGGCAGGCCTCCTTGACGCCGTAGTACGCCCCGGCGGTGGCGTAGTCCGAGGTGTAGATCTGCCAGATGTTGCTCGGCCAGGCCGGCTGGGTCATCCACAGCAGGCGGCCGCTGTTGCGCTGCCAGAGACCGGCGTTGAAGCCCTCGAAGATTGCCCGGTAGCTGACGTAGTCCATCAGCTGCGCGCGTCGCTCGAAGCCCTCGAGCGAGCGCGGCGTGCCGAGCTCGCGGTTCAGTGCGCGCATGAATACGCGCACATCGCCGTTGCCGCCGAAATTCCAGTCGTGATAGGCCCAGGTGTCGCTCGGCGGCCAGAGGTCCGCGCGCGGCATCATGGCCTTTAGGGAGCGCAGCGAGGCGAGCGAGGGCGTGCCGACTTCCACCGAGAACCCGCGCGCCAGGCGGGTGAAGTACTGGCGCGGCGGCCGATAGTCGTACGGTCCGCTGCCTTGCAGGTTCACCCGGTTCGAGCTCGGCAGGTACAGGCGCGTGCCGTCGAGGGTTTGGATCAGCCGATCGAGGCCGTCGTTGATGATCGGCTGCGGAACGCCCTCGTTGCGCCCGAACCAGACCGCGATCGAGGGGTGATTGCG
>JAKADE010000361.1 GCA_021820785.1 Pseudomonadota bacterium | reverse complement strand
CGGGATGGTGCGCTTCAATCCGCCGGCCGGCGGCGCGCCTCGATTCCTGGCCACGGCGCAACTGGACGGTCATCGGGTTCACGTGCTGTTCGATACCGGTGCGGGACGCTCGACGCTCTCGCTCGCCACGGCCGAGCGGCTGCACCTCGGTCCCGGCGACCCCGGTGTGCAGCCGGCGGGCCGCGCGATGGGCTTTTCCCACCGCATGGTCAGGGCCTGGATCGCTCCGGTCGCACGGCTGCAGATCGGCGGCGAGACGATCGAGCACACGCACATCGCGGTCATTCCGATGACGACCCTCGGCCCGGACATCGGCCTGGTGCTCGGCGCGGACTTCTTTCTGGCGCACCACGTCTACATCGCCAACCGTCAGCACGAGATCTACTTCACGTACCGCGGCGGCCCGGTATTCGCGCTCGGTCAGCCCGGGCCGGCGGGCGCCGCGCCGCGCCTCACCGAGGCCTCCGCGGCCGGGTTGACGGCCGCCGACTGGGTCCGCCGCGGCATGGCCGCGCGCGCCCGTGAGCAATACCCGCAGGCGCTCGCGGATTTCAAACACGGGTGCGCGCTCGCGCCCACCGACGCGCGCTGCTTCACCTACCAGGGGCAGACCGCACTCGCCGCACAGCAGCCGGCCCTGGCGCTGGCGGCGTTCCAGCACGCCGTACGACTGCAGCCCCATCACTACCCGCAGTTGCTGGGAGTCGCCGCAGCGCGGCTCGCGCTGCGGCGCAACGCCAACGCGCCGCGGTGGGCAGCGCTCACGGCGGGCGCGACCCGCGCGCTAGGCGCGGCGAGCCGCGTCACGCCGGCTGATTCGGTCGCCCAGCTGATGCTCGGCACCCTCGCCAACGAGGCCGGCGCGTTCTCGCTGGCGCGAGGCGCATTCAGGTCATGGCTGCGCTATCACGGCGAGGATGCGACCGCACCCTATGCACGGGCCGGACTGTGCTGGGCCAACGCCGCGGCCAACCGTCACCTGCACCGGGCACTGCGGGAGTGCACCCAGGCCCTCGAGGGCGTGCCCGGTACCACGTTCGTCCTGAACAGCCGCGGGCTCGCGGACCTGCGGCTCGGGCACTGGAAGACCGCGCTGCGCGACTATGCGGCCGCGCTGAAGCGCCATCCGCACCGGCCACTGCCGCTCTACGGGCGCGGCCTGGTGGAGCTGCACCTCGGCCAACACGCGGCCGCGCAGGCTGACTTCGCCGCCGCCGCGAAGGCCGATCCGGACACCGCGCGCCGCTACGCGCAGATCGGCCTGGACCCCTGATGCGGTCTGCTCAGGTCGCGCGCAGCACGAGCGCGGTGGGCAGCATCTGGGACTCGACCGGCTCGCCGCGGATGATGCCGAGCACCTTGCGCGCGAGCAGCACTCCGCCCTCCTGCCAGTTCTGGCGCACGGTCGAGAGCGGCGGCAGAAAGGTCGCCCCCTGCGGGGTGTCGTCGTAGCCGATCACCGAGACGTCCTGCGGCACGCTCTGGCCGAGTTCGACCAGCGCGCGGATCGCCCCCATCGCCACCAGATCGGAGCCGGCGAAGATCGCATCGAACTGGACCCGGCGGTTGTGCAGTGCGCGCACCGCCTGCACGCCACTCTCGAGGGTGAAGTCCGAGCGGCGCATCAGCTGCGGCTTGATGCCGTGGCGGCCGAGCTCATCCTCGAAGCCGGCGAAGCGCTGCGACATCTCCGGGTGATCGGGATTGCCGATGAACACCGGGTGGCGCCGTCCGAGCGAGACGAAGCGCTCCGCGACACTCATGCCACCGTGGCGGTTGTCGCTGCCGACCACGATGTGCTCATCCCCGCCGACCCCGGCGGCACCCCACACCACCATGGGCAGGCCCAGTCGGTCGTAGGCATGCACCGCGTCCTGGTGGGCGCCCTGACCGAGCAGGATCAGTCCGTCGGCCGCCTGCACCGCGACGTCGCCCGCGGCCTGACGCGTGGTGAGCAGCACGTTGTACCCGGCGGAGGTCAGCTCCTGCGAAATCCCACCGAGCAGCGCCAGAGGATAGGGGTCCCACATGGTGCGCTCCGGCGTCGGTGTCATCTCGACGATCACCGCCACCGCGTGCGAGCGCCGCAGGCGAAGGTTGCGGGCGCTGACGTTGAGCTTGTAGCCGTGCTTGCGCGCCAGCTGCTGCACGCGCTCGCGGGTCGCGGGACTGACGAGTGCGCTGCCGGCGAGCGCACGCGAAACCGTGATCGTCGAGACACCGGCGAGCCCGGCCAGATCGGCCATGGTGAGGCTGGCAGGAGCATTCAGGGGTTTTTTCTTGCGTTCCGCCACAGCAGGTTCGCACCGTCCGGGATCTCGCTATCATCCACGGGCCCACGCTGCCCGTAAAGACCGCTCCCCGATGCCGCACCCTGTGAACCGCTACCGGCTGATCGGCGCCTTAGCGCTGAGCTTCATGATCTTCGCGGTGCTGCTGAACAGCGTCGGGACGGTGATCCTGCAGTCGATCCACAGCTTTCGGGTCGGCAAGCCCGAGGCGAGCCTGCTCGAGCCATTCAAGGACCTGCCGATCGTGATCACCTCGTTCGCGGTCGCCTCGTTCCTTCCGGTGCTCGGCTACCGGCGCGCCATTCTGATCGCACTCGCCGTGGTGGGCGCAGCCTGCACGCTGATGCCGCTGTTCCCGGGATTTCGCACCACGGAGCTGCTGTTCGTCTGCGTCGGCATCGCGTTCGCGCTCACCAAGGTCTCCGTCTACGGGGCGATCGGACTGCTCACGGGCACCCAGAGCGAGCATGCACGCCTGACCAATATCATCGAGGGCCTATTCATGGTCGGGGTGGTGATCTCGGGGTGGCTGTTCAGCGCGTTCATCCGCTCCGGCGCACCCGCCAGCATTGCCTGGCTGCGCGTGTACTGGGTGATCGCTGCGGCCTGCATCGTGGCGATGACGCTGCTCGGCACCTCGCGCCTGGACGAGTCTGCGGCACGCGGCAAGGCCCAGCCGGTGCGCGCATCGCTGGCACAGATCAGCGGCTCGGCACTGCGCCCGATGGTGTACGTCTTCCTTGCCTCGACGTTCTTCTACGTGCTGATCGAGCAGAGCTTCGGCACGTGGCTGCCGACCTTCAACAACGAGGTGTTGAAGCTTCCGGATGCGATTGCCGTGCAGATGGCGAGCATGCTGGCCGCCTCCATCGCCGTCGGGCGCGTCGCGGCCGGACAGCTGCTGCGGCGGGTCGCCTGGTATCCGCTGCTCAACACGTGCGTCGTCGGCATGGCCGTGCTGATGATCGTGACGCTGCCGCTCGCCCGCGGCATCAGCGGCGGACACTTCGGCTGGCTGCATGCGCCGCTCGCGGCCTACCTGATCCCGCTGATCGGCCTGCTGATGGCGCCGATCTACCCGGTGATCAACTCCGTGGCGCTGAGCGCGCTGCCGAAGCCGGCGCACGCAGCCATGACCGGACTGATCCTGGTGTTCTCCGCGCTCGGCGGCACGCTCGGTTCGCGCATCACCGCCATCGTGTTCGCACGTTTCGGGGGCATCCACGCATTCTATTTCTCGCTCGTGCCGATGGCGTTACTGCTGACGACACTGTTTCTGTTCAGGCGCGAGACGCGCCGCGCCGCGACTGGCGCGCCGGCGCTCGGTGCTGCGCACGAATGACGAGCCCGCGGCTCGTCAAGCGCACCTCGCCACGACCCGCTTAACCGGCCAAAGCCCGTGCGGCACGCGCTTCGTCATGTTCGATCGCGAAAACCTCGCCACGAACGACCGACCGTTCGTCCGCGATGCTTGCGAACTTGCCGATCGCAAGAGCCCCATCCTCCTCGAGCACCGTGCACTTGGGCCGCAATCCACCCAGGGACGTCGCTTTGCCCTGAAGATAGGCGAGATCCGCCTGTGTATCGCGTCCCGCTTCGACCTTGTGCGTAGCAACGGCGATCTTGCCGAGTTCGACCAGTGGGGGCGTCCGATCACGCGTACCGGAGCGAAGGAACTCGCCCTTTGATCAGAGTCACGCCCTGACCGCTCATCGGGCTGTTCCTGACAGCCCTCGAGCGCTCTTGGCCCTGACGGGCCGTTGGGCGAGTTCACGGTTCTGCGTGGGGCAGCGCTGAGCGCACTCGACGGTCACCCGCCGTGTACGCTCCGCCGCGCAGGCCACTCCGCGTGCGTCACTTCCCGGCCTCTTGCCGGTAGCGGGCGATG
>JAKADE010000360.1 GCA_021820785.1 Pseudomonadota bacterium | reverse complement strand
TGACGCCGAGCCGCGTCGCAATGGCTTCCACCGACAGCTCTTCGAGGTATTTCAGCTCGAGCACCCGGGCATAGTGGCTCGGCAGGTAATCGAGCGCCGCGTGAACGCGCGCGGCCAGATCGTCCCGGTGCGCCACCGCATCCGGCTCGCCGGCCTCATCGGCCGGAATCGACTCGAGGATGGCGCGGCTGTGCGGATCGTCCTCGAGCTCGACCAGTCGATGAACGTAGGTCTGCTCGCGGCGCAGACGGCTCAGATGATCGGACAGCTCACGGCGGGTGATCTGGCACAGCCAGGTGAACAGGCTCGCCTCGCCGCGGTACGTCTCCAGGCGCCGCACGCCGCGGGTCAGCGCGGCCTGCACGATGTCGCGCGCCGCCTCCTGATCGTCATTGACGCGCCGCAGCGTGAAGCGGAACAGACGGGGAAAATAATCCGCGAAGAACTCGTTGAACGCCGCGGCGTCCCGCGACATCAATCGTCCGACGAGTTTTTGATCCTCTTCGTGCATCAGCCGGCGCCCGCGACGGGTTGCGATGATGCTATTAGAGGGGGGCGCGGCGGCAAATCAATCGCCGGCCGCGGGCTTCAGCCGAGCCAGTGATCGAAGAGTCTGCGTCCCCAGTACATCCCGAAGCCGCTGCCGACGCAGCTCAGCACGATGGCCGTTCCCATGCCCACGTAGGCGCCGATGGCCCAGCCCACGGAGCCGAGTATGGTCGTGCCGATGAACGAAAACATTCCGCGCATGATGGCTCTTTAAATACGCCGGGCCAGTGGGGCACGCCAGGAACTGCGCCACGGAATCCCGCCGCGCACCCCCGGGCGCCTCACAGCGCGGCGCGCAGCTCACCGATGGCCTCGGTGAGTTCGTGCTCCTCATGAGACGCAAATGCCAGACGCAAGTTCGGTCGCACCGCCCCGTCATAGGCATAGTGCCGGCCCGTGAGCAGCTGCCAGCCCCTCCCCTTGAGCCGCTGCGCCCATGCCTCGACGTCGATCCCCGCAGCCGCCTCGGCCCAGAGCGTCATGCCGCCGGAAGGCGCACGGAAGGACAGCGCTCTGCCGAGCTCTCGTTCCAGCAGATGCACACAGTGATCGCGCCGCGCCCGATAGGTGCGCCGAGCGCGCTGCACGTGCCGCTGCAGGTCGCCGCGTTCGAGTAAATCTGCCACCGCGCACTCCACCGCGTGATCGCCCTGGCGGTCGATGCCGGTGCGCAGCGCGGTCAGCATCGGGGGCAGCGGCGGCGGTGCCAGCAGGTACCCGAGGCGGACCCCCGGGGCGAGCACCTTCGCGAGCGTTCCGACGTACAGCACGACTCCCGCGCGATCCGCACTCGCCATGGGGAGCACGGGACGCCCGTCGTAGTGAAACTCGTGATCGTAGTCATCCTCGATGATCGCGAACCGTTTGCGACGGGCCAGCTCGAGCAGCGCCATGCGCCGCGGCGCACTGAGGGTCACGGTGGTGGGGTATTGATGATGCGGTGTCACGTAGACCGCGCGCAGCGCGGTGCGCTCGGCGAGTGTCTCGAGGGCGGCGACATCGAGGCCCCCAGCATCGAGCGGCAGCGCCGCGAGCTTCGCGCCCTGCTGCTGGAACACCCGCCACGCCGGCCGATAGCCGAGCGCTTCGACCGCCACGGTATCGCCCGGCTGCAGCAATGCGCGGGCGGCCAGTTCCAGCGCCATCTGGCTGCCCGAGGTCACGACCAGATGCTCGGCATCGGCCGCGATGGCGCGCCGCGAGCGCAGCAGCTCCGCCACTGCGGCGCGCAGCCGGGGATGTCCCTGCGCGTGACCGTAGGCAAGCAGGTCTCGTGACCCCTGGCGCAGGACCCGCCGGTACGCGCGCGTCAGTTCGAGCACTGGCGCGAGCCGCACGTCCGGCGCACCCTCGCTCAAGGGCCGCAGCCGCCCGCGCGGTGCCGCTTCGCCACATCCGCCCGGCACCCGCACCTCGAAGCCGGCTGACGCAGCGGCAGCCGGGAGCGCAGCGCTACGCAGGGGTCGGCGCGGCGTGCGGGGGACCGACCGCGCAATGAACGTACCGCGGGCCTGCTGCGGTTCGGTCCAGCCCTCCCCCGCCAATTGCTCGTACGCCGCGATCACGGTGTTGCGGTGCACGCGCAGGGCGCGCGCCAGTGTGCGACTGCCGGGCAACCGCGCCCCGGGGCGCAGCCTGCCGCGACGCACGTCCGCTGCGATCGCGCGGGCGATGCGCCGCGCCAGCGGCTCGGCGCCCGCCTCATCCAGGCTGAGGACGAGCTCCCACCGGTCTACTGGTCTATTCATTTTTATAAAACTGGCACTTTGTTACGGACCATTCTACGGCCACCCTGTCTGCCTCGACACCCCGTAGGAGCGCCGATGAGCACGCTGACCGTCACCCCCCGGACCCGCCTGGTGCGCCGGCCCGATCGAGGATCGTTCGACCGACCGACCATCCATGCCATTCTCGATGAGGCGCTGATCTGCCACATCGGCTTCGAAGTCGACGGTCAGCCGTACGTGCTGCCGACGGTGCACGTGCGCATCGAGGAGCAGCTTTACGTCCATGGCTCCGTCGGCGGACGCATGCTGCGTACGCTGCGCCAGGGCCCCCCGGTCTGCGTGACGGTGACGCTGCTCGACGGCCTGGTCCTCGCCCGCTCCGCCTTCCACCACTCCATGAACTACCGCTCCGTGGTGCTGCTCGGCCGCGCACAGGAAGTGACCGATCTGCAGGAGAAGCGTCAGGCGTTCGACGCGCTGGTCGAACACATCGCCTGCGGCCGCAGCCGTGACGTGCGTCCCGCGGACGAACTGGAGAGCCGCGCAACCGCGGTGCTGCGCCTGCCGATCGAGGAGGCCTCGGCCAAGATTCGTACCGGTCCGCCGGTCGACGATGAACGTGATTACGCGCAGGGCTGCTGGGCCGGGGTTGTGCCGCTCGCGCTCACGGCCGGCGGGCCGATCGCCGATCCGGCGCTGCCGCCGGGCATTGCGCCGCCGCCCTCGCTGCAGCGGTACCGCCGACCGGGACCCGAGTGAGCCGGCCGCTCAGGGGGCTGTGCCGAGCTGCGTGACCAGCGTGCTGAGCAGCGGCGCGATGCGGCGCAGTTCGGCGCGATGCGCCGCGGAGAGCTCGGCAAGCGCCCGCTCGGCGCTCGCCGTCAACACGAGGATCGCGCGCCGGCGATCGACCGGATCGGTGCGCCGCCGCAGATACCCGCTGCTCACCATGCGATCGACCAGCTCGACCGCGCTGTGGTGGCGGATCACGAGCCGCTCGGCCAGATCTCCGACCGTCATCGGCGTCCCGCCCGGGGCGCCCTTGATGGCGAGCAGTGCCTGGTGCTGGCGTGGTGCCAGACCGGCGGCCGTCGCCGCCGTCGCGCTGAATGCCAGAAAGCGCGCCAGCACGTGGCGGAACTCCGCCAGCAGCTGGTAATCCGCGACCGACAGCTCACGCGCGCGCTCTGCTGCCGATCCGCTTGCGCTAGGGGACATGGGGAACTCCGCTCGGGTAGATTCGCACAGGACCGCTCCGGCGACACAGCATACCCGTGCCGCGCGCCGAGCGGTGCGCGCCTCATTCCTCCGCGGCCGGCGCCTGGTCTAGGTAGATCTGCGGATTGAGCCGCTCCATGTGCCGCTCCGGGTGCGCGACCCGCCGGAAGCCGAACTGCTCGTAGAGGCTCTGAGCGTCGTGCGTCACGAGCGACCAGCGCCGCAGCCCCTGCAGCCGCGGATGTTCCAGCGCCGCACGCATCAGCGCCTTGGACAGCCCTCGGCCGCGGTGCTCCTCGAGGACGTAGACGTCCGAGACGTAGCAGAACGTCGTGTAGTCGCTGATCAGCCGGCACAGACCGACCTGGGCGCCGTCGGGGGCATAGAGCCCGATGCACAACGACGCCTTGAGCGCGCGCTGCACGATCTGCAGCGGGATGTTCTTTGCCCAGTAAGAGCGGCGCAGGTAAGCATGCACGGCCGCGACATCCAGGCGCGCCGGATCGTCCGAGAGAACGTAACCGTCGACTCGCGCAAGCACCCCCGGCTGCGCTTCCCCGCCCGGAGCACTCACGGGCTGCCCCTCAGATCCACTGGTCATTCTGCACCGTCCGCGGGCCGCCCTCGCGCCCCGTATTGAGAACCCCGTTCGGCTCGATCAGCAGCACCTTGGCCTCCTCGAGCGCC
>JAKADE010000359.1 GCA_021820785.1 Pseudomonadota bacterium | reverse complement strand
CCGGGCAGCCTCGAGGCTGCCCGGAGGATTGCTCCGCCCATCGTGCTGCCGGCCCGCGTGGTGGCCTTCAAGTCCGCAGTGATCATGACGAAGGTGGCCGGGTACGTTCAGAGCATCCCGGTCGACAAGGGCGACAGGATCAAGGCGGGGGGTCTGATTGCACAGCTCGAGGTACCGGAGCTCGACGCCGATCGCCTGCAGTACGCCGCCGAGGTGGACGTAGCGCGTCGCAACTACCTACGCACGCAGCGCGCAATCAAGGTCGCCCCCGACCTCGTAACGCCGCAGACGCTCGATATTCAGCAGGGGCGTCTCGAGGTCGCAGAAGCCAAGCTCGAGCGAGTGGAAGCACTGCTCCAATATGCCCGTGTGACGGCACCGTTTTCTGGGGTGATCACTGCGCGCTTTGTGGATCCTGGCGCATTCGTCCCCGTGCCGAGCAGTGCCAGTCAGAAGAGTGCGGCAATCGTCACACTCATGAGCCTGAGTCGCATCCGTGTGCAGATTCCGGTGCCGGCGCGCGATGCAGACCTGATCCGGCCGGGTTGCCGCGCGAACATCAGCGCAACGGGGCTGCCGGGCAGGCACTTTCCAGCTTCGCTGACGCGCGTCAGCTACGCGCTTGCACCGCAGACGCAAACGATGCTCGCGGAGATTGACATGCGCAACCCCGGCGAACTACTGCTTCCTGGGATGTACGTGACCGTGCGACTTTGGCCGCTTGCAGCGCCCGAAGCATACGTCGCAGCGGTCAATCCATGACCGGCAATGCCGGGCGGTCCTGCGCGGTAATCGCCACAGCGGTACTGTGGGTCGCATTCTCATCCGAGGCCGCGCTAGCGCTCGGGGCACCCCGCGTTGCGGCGCGAACTGGACCCGAAGGTGGGGCAACGACCGGAAAAACCCTCTTCAGGCGCGCGACTGTAGCATTGTCGGGCGGGGCGCCGCAGCAGCTCGGATCGCAAGCCACCCGGACGGCGCCAGTGCATATCGATTTACCGACGGCACTGCGTCTGGCGGGGGCCAACAACATCGACCTTGCTCTCGTGCGAACGGCGGAGCGACGAGCGAAGGCCGTCAACGATGCAGCAACCCTGCAATTCTTTCCCTGGCTCTCCGTGGGGGCGAGCTACGCTCATCACACGGGCGCAGGCCAGGAATTCTCGGGCAATGTGCTCAACGTCGACAAGCAACTCTACGGCCGTGCGGCTACGCTCGGCGTCGAACTCGATCTGGGCGATGCGCTCTTTAACAAGCTCGCCGCGCAGCAGCTTCAGCGCGCAGCAATCGACGATGTCACCGCCGCGCGCAAAGACACGCTGCTCGCTGCCGCAAACGCCTACTTCGATCTGGTTGATGCCGTCGCCGTAACCAGAATTGCACGCGATGCGGTACATATTTCGCAAAGCTACGAGACTCAGCTCGAGCGCGCCGTCGCCATCGGTCTGACCAATCGCGGCGAGGCTCTGCAGGTGAGCGCCCAAACCCAACGAGACAAGGTGCTACTGCGGGAAGCCCAAGCTGCGCAGCGCCGAGACTCCGCGACGCTCGCCACAGTACTACGGCTCGATCCGGCCACCGACCTCGTTCCAGCGGACCGGATCGTTGTGCCCCCCAATCTTATCTCGCTCGATACACCGACCACCGCGCTCGTGCGACGTGCGCTACGGTTGCGGCGGGAGATTAAGGCGAGCGCCGCGTCCGTGCGTGCCGCACAGGAACAGCGGTCGGCCGCCAAGTACGGTCCGCTGATCCCGTCCCTCAGCGCCGCAGCCGTATACGGCCGGCTTCGAGGCGGGCCGAACGGATTTCTCGGCGGTTATCAGCCGTCCCACGACTACGTCGTGGGGTTGAGTTGGCGCTTGGGACCCGGAGGTCTCTTTGATTTTAGCCGCACCGAGGCCGCCGATGCCACGCTCGATCGCGCACGCCTCAATGCGGTCGACGTCCGCCAGCGGATCGAGCGGCAGGTCGTCGACGCGCTTGCCGATGCCCGCAGTGCGCGGGACCAGGTGCACCTGGCGCGCCGTGGCGCGGAATTGGCCGCACAGAACTTGAAGTTCGCCATGCAGCGCAAGGCGTTTGGAGTCTACGCGGTGCTGGAAGTCGTGCAGGCCCAGCAGGATCTCACCCGCGCCCGCCGCGATTATGCGGGAGCGCTCACCCGCTACGCGAAGGCGCAATACGCTCTCGCGCGCGCCGTAGGCGTCATCCATCGCTAAAGGAATAATACGATGATCACTTCAGGATCCGGACCGGTTGGGTGCGCGCGGACTTCAGCTCGCTCGCTCCAATCTCGACGCCTTGCGCACGCGTTTCTCCTGATATCGAGCGCGGTCAGTCTTTTCGGCACCGTGGCATACGCATCGACCGGTCCGTCCGGCAATCCCTGCCGCGGCGCGGGATCGTTGCTTGCAATCCTCAACCGGCCGACGGTCGCGGACAGCAGCTGCGTGGCACCTCCAGGCCGCGTCGTGCTTGAAGCGGGTTACCAAACCGTCGATCAGCGCGGTCCGGAAGGCAGCGGGTTCAACTTTCCGGAGCTCGAGCTGAGCTTCGGCCTCCCCGACCGTAACGAACTCATTCTTCTGCCCCCGAACTACCTCGACCAGTTCTCGGGCGGACCGGCCCCTTCGCGGGTCGTCGGCTACGGCCCGACATCGATCGGATTTCGCCGCGAGATCGTCAGTACCTCGCTATGGCAGCTCGCGGCCGAGGAAATCGTAACGCTCCCGAGTGGAGATCCAAACTACGGGAGCGACGGATGGGGTTCGGCGACGAATGCCATTGTGAGTCTCGGCATCGGCCCCCACTGGGGCATCGCATTCATGGGCGGAGTCACCTCGGAGGTGGCTCCGGCAAACAGCGGAGGCCGGCGGTTCACCAGCTTCAACCCCGACTGGGTGGTCACCTACGCCTGGGACAATCGCTACCAGCTTTATGGGGAGATTTACGGACAAAGCAAGATCGGACCGAGGCTGGGGAACGGCTTCGATGCCGATGGCGGCTTTCAGTATCTCATCACTCCGCACATTGAGGTCGATGCCGAGCTCGGGCAGAGAATCTCCGGTCGTCTCGGAGGTTTCGACAATTACGTCGGTGTCGGGTTTGGTCTCGAGATTCCATACGGCTGAGCTCGCGGGCGGCCCAGCGGCGTTGTCGGCCAGTGACCATGCGCCACGAATCCGCAATTCCGGCAGTACCGGAACGCGCCACTCGTAAGCATGGGGCACTGCGCGGACTTTGGTCCGATCTCGTGGAGATTGGAGGAGGATTCTCGCGATTGCGGCGTCTTACTCCATAGTGGTAAGCGGGACGGCCGCGACCTGCACCTTGGAGCGCAGCGAGCCGGCGGCCCGAGCGCCGTTGACGCTACGTTAGAGACGAGGGGGATGCGTGAACAGATCACTCATTGCGTACGCACTGGCGGCCCTTTCACTCGCGCTCGAAGCGCCGCCCGGCTGGGCCGTGGGGACTCCTCGGCCGCTGCAACGGGTGGCAACCATCGCCCTGCCACATGTCCACGGTCGTATCGATCATTTCAGTGTGGATGTTCGGGGCCAGCGGCTGTTCATCTCTGCCCTGGGCAACCATACGGTCGAGGTGGTCGATCTCAGGACCGACCAGTGGCTGCGGAGCCTGCCCGGGGTGAAGGAGCCGCAGGGCGAATACTACGCGGCGAGCCTCGACAAACTCTTCACGGCGGACGGCTTGGGGGGCGACGTGAGAGTGTATCGCGGGAGCGACTTGCAGCTGCTCGGCACAGTGAAACTCGCTCTCGGCCCGGATGCGGAAGCCTACGATCCTGTGACGCGCATGCTGTACGTGGGCTATGGCGGCGGGGCTGCGGACAAGAAATACGGCGAAGTGGGGCTCATCAATGCGGTCACGGACCGGCAGGTGGGCAATATCCGCACGAGTGCCCACCCCGGTACCCTCCTGGTCGGACAGCCTGGGCGAACGCTTTTCATCACGGTGCCCAAGACGCACCAGATCTCGCAGATCGATGCCCGAACGGGGCGGATTGTCTCGACCCGGCTGTCCAAGGCCGGCAGCCCGGTGTCCCTCGCGCTCGATCGCCGGGACGATAGGCTGTTCGTCGGGATGCGCAATCCCGCCGCAATAGAGGTATTCGACAGTCGCACCCACCGTTTCGTTGCCAGCCTACCCAGCGTGGGCTTGATG
>JAKADE010000358.1 GCA_021820785.1 Pseudomonadota bacterium | reverse complement strand
GGCCGCCCGCTCTCCTCAAAAGAGCAAGCGTAACCCGCCACAGGACTGCCCAGCAGCGTCAGAACCTCACCCCAAACAGGGTGACCGGATGCCCCGGAATCGGTGACCGGATCAGATTGGAATCAGTGACCGGATCAAATCGGAATCCCCGACCGGATCACCCCGGAATGCGCAGTAGCTTGAGCCGTGCCAGAGATGCCAATGAAAATACTGATGGCGAGCAGAGGGGAGCAATAGCGAAATTTGATGCAAGGCGTTGCGAGATAGGACAAGAGTCAACCCTCCTGAAGATCGATATTCCAAATTCTGATATTTTTAATGCAAATCTCGTGCCATTTTAATAAATCGTTGATCAATAATAAATTCTTTTTGTCAAGAAGCCCTGTGTGTAAAGATTTTTGACACTTAATCCTGTCGTGATTTGCTCTCTGGTAGCACTGGCCAATTCGGTCTGATGTGATAGGGGCGTGAAAAGCCATCGCTATGCGAAATCTGACACGCCTATTGGCGCTGGGTGCTGTGTATGGCCAACCCAAAATCCCGTCCGTTTCCCAGCACTCCAATCTATACGAGGAAGTCCTTCGATTATCATTGCGAATTGCATCGTAATAAATACTGAATATATGTCTTTGATAAATCACTATATGCACTCTTGAATTGCGTCTAGAGATGGAGCGTGATTGATAAAAGGTAAAATAATGTGAAAATACCTCATAAGAAAATCCTATTCTCTCAGTCGTCTGGTTGCCGCGTTTCTTCGCGCTCTCGGCGGATGGTTTCGGCATGGATGTCGAGCGCCTCGATCGAACGGGCGTGGTTGTAGTGCTTTTCCAGAGTCCTGGCGCTTGTTCCGAGAATGGCGGAGGCGACACCAGCGTGAGCGGGGTCGCGGCGGATCGCCGAGGTGGTGAAGCTGTGTTTGGCTGCATGCGGGCCGAACTCAATTCCGAACTGATGACGGGACCGGGTACGGATCATGGTTTTGATCCGCGAAGCCTTCAGCGGCGCCCCGTCGATGCCGACCCAGAGATGATTGTGCACCTCGCCGACAAGCAAGCGAGGGCGCTCTTCCTCGACGAAACGGCGCATCGGCCCGTTCAGGGCAGCCGGGATAGGGTAGGCGAGACAGGACCGGGTCTTTATGTCGGTCTCGCGGAAATCGAGATGGAAGCGCCCATCGAGAGCCTGCAACTGCTCGCCGATCCGGATCGTGCACATGGTTCGCAAGCGCATCCCCCGCATACCGAACAGCCCGACGATCACGGCGTCCTGCCATAGGTCGGCCCGCGCCCGGTCCTTCGGCAGCGTCTCCGCGACGGAGAGAAGATCCTCGGCCCAGCCGAGCCAGTGCAGACTGTCGATCACTGGAATCGGGCGCTGCTCGAGGGTCACACGGTCGCGGATATGAAAGCCCCCCATCTCGAGGATCCAGAGAAATTTCTCCTCCGGGTACATTAGCTCGAGCGCTCGTTTCAATTCCTCGAACCGTCCCACGATGGTGTAGCCACGGTTCCCGTTTTGCTGGAGCAGGGCGAGGAATCGCTCAAGGCGCTCCAGGGTGACGCGCCCGGCAGGCGGTTCGTCGGCAATCTCACCGAGGAAGGCGAGGGCACCCAGCCAGCGTCCATAGCCCTCCTCTGTCTTCGCGATACTTTTCGGTGCGAGCTTCGCGGCAGGGTTTTCGCCCCTGAAGCTGCGCCTACGGTCGGACGTGGCCCGCAGCCAGAGCTCGCGGTCCGCATTTGGCCAGTCCGTGACCTTGAGGCAGCGCGCAGAGGGTGGTGGATTACGCATCCTCGTCCGTCTCCTTAGGCTTGTTGGTTTCACTCCTGTCGCGTGGCGTACGGCGCTTGCGCTGCTTCGGGCGCGATTTGCGGAAGGCCGCCCTTGCCGCACCGCGCCCCTGACGGCGCTCTGCGTCGATGATGGCGTCGTGACGTTCGGCCGCCGCCTCGGCCTCAAGGCCCGCGTAGAAGCGTACGGTCGTCTCGACCGTCGAGTGCCCAAGCAGGCGACGGGCGGTCTCGTAGTCACCCGGATGATGCTTCAGGTGCAGCCACACCGAGAAATGCCGGAATAGGTGAGGGTTCACCTCGATGCCAATCGTGTCCATCACCTTGTCCACAACAGCCTGATATATGCCTTGAGCCGAGATTGCTCCCTTGGTGCGCCCCGGAAACAGCCAGACAGCATCATCGGGATGCGGAATCGCGCGGAAGTCGCGCAGCCAGGCGGTAATCAGCCTTGTGGTCTCTGAGGACAGCTTCCATTCGATAGGGTTCCCGTTCTTTACCGTGTCCTCGGCGATGGAGAGGTGGGTGAAGTGCGCCGAATGGGGATCGAGGCGCCGCAGCTCCAGCCCGAGGCGGATGTGGCGGAGGTTCTCCGCGCGTAGTGGGCAGTGGAGAAGAATTTCGAGCGCGACGGCAGCCAGCATCAGTGATCGCGCAGTTTTGGACGGCACTCCCTCGGCGCATGCGCGCAGGGCGAGTTCTTCGGGGAGATTCAGGAGCTTGCGGCGTACGGCTGGCTGGACCATCGCGGCAAGGCGTGCGCGGTTCTTCGCCGTCAGCCCGCGCTGGAGCGGCGGGGTCATCTCGCTCGCCCACCGGCTAATCTCTTCAGCGCCTGGCACTGGCGGATCACAATACACGCACGCGATCCGCTTCATCACGGCGCCGATGCCGGCAGTGTGGCTCGACGGTTCGCATCTGGCCTTCGTCCAAAAGTGTTCGAAAATCTTATCGGCGTGGTCGAGCGGCTCGACGAGGTCGCGCAGCGTACGGATGCGTCCAGGCTGGACACCGGAGGCCACGAGGGCGCGTGCCGCTGCGATCGCCTGCCTGCGGCGGGTTCCGATTGTTGCGGTGCGCAGCGGTTTAACGCGCGATCGGAAGGCTTTCGCTGTCCCGGCAGCTTTCGCACTCGGGCGTGTCCGGCGGTCGCCGGCCATCTCCGCGCTGAAGCGATCGAGATCCTCGGCTAAGGACGGCGGGAAGGCATCGAGGGGCAGCGACATCTGTCCAGCGATGCGCGGCAGGTGCAGTTCGACGGCTGGCCAGTCCGGTACCAGCTGCTGCGCACGGCGCCAGCAGCGCTCCACGCCAAGCGCGAGGCCGCGGATGTTGCGGTGCAGAATCCGTTTGGTCGCCCATTCCCGGAATCGCTCAACAGTATCGGAGCGTACGGCGTCCGGCGGCAGACCGCTGGCCGTACAGAAACGCGCGAACTCGGCGAGCCCGGCGCGATGGCTGGCGTCCGTCAGCTGCGACAGAAGATCTTTCCAGGCCGGATCCATGCGCCGGTGTTCGGGGTCGCGCGGCTCGTGCTCGCCGAGGCGTTCGAGGACGAAACGCATCGCGCTGGCAATGTTGCTAAAACTGGCACGCCCCAGGCCGTGAGCCATCGGGCGCTTCGCGTAGAAGCGCTCGTTCAGCCAGGCGCATGTCATCATCATGCCGTCCGGCGGTACTTCGCAGATCGTCGCTGCGCGCCTGACGTGCCCGACAAGGGCACTTCGCCTCAGCGCCGGCAGGTCGGTCCACGTCGCGATCGCGGCAATGGCTGAAGAGCCCGTATAGAGCGTGCCCGCAGCGGTGAGCTGGGAGATTTTTGTCGGGCTGAGATCTTGCTTTTGCTCAATTTTCATGGTTCTCTCCGGTTACTGGAAAACATCAGAAGAGTCGAGAAAAATGTGAACACTATACATTGATTATGTCAAACATGACTTTAGTATAGTGTTCATATTACTTCTGAGAGTAGAATTTTTGATAGACATAGATTTGAGATCGATTCCGCCGAGCGATCGTCTGTGAACGGCTTCCGGATCAGGGTTGTGGCTTGCCTCATTCGCTGACTCCAAGGGCATACACCTCGGTGCGCAAATAGAGCTTTGTTCGCCCGACGCGCCTGGCGTTGAGCAGGCCCTTCCTCTCCCAGTTGAAAACTGTGCGTGTCGTCGTGCCGAAATAGGCGGCAACCTCTGTGGCGCGCATGAACGGCGATATGCCATCTGAGATAGCGGTCTCCGCTGGGTAGCTACAGCTTTGCGTGCTGCACATTGCGTATTCCGATGAAGCCGGCCATGCATTCCGATTTCATTCCGGCCACCCATTCCGAAACGAAGCCGGCCACCGTTCCGATTTGAAGCCGGCCACCTGCGCGTCGTTCGGTTAGGTCACATGTTAA
>JAKADE010000357.1 GCA_021820785.1 Pseudomonadota bacterium | reverse complement strand
GAGTGACCTCATTGCCATCGGCGCCCTGGGGGCGCTCGCCGCCGCCGGGCGGCGGGTTCCGGAGGATGTGGCGGTGGTCGGTTTCGACGGCATTCCGATGGGTGCGGTGACCCGCCCGGCGCTCACTACCGTGTCGCAGAACACCAAGCGCGCCGGCGAGGTGCTGGTGCAGAGCCTGATCAACCAGATCGAAGGCCGGCCGGCGGAGAACATGATTCTTGCGCCGCAGTTGCTGGTGCGCGAGTCCTGCGGCGGCCACGCATGACGCACACGTACCTGCTCGAACCGGGCATCTGGAGCGGTCGGGGCACCTTCTGGCGCGAAGACGGCCAGCCGCTGCTCGCCGAGTGCCGCACCGAGGTCACGCACCAGAACCACTGCTGGCTGGTCGCCGGGTCCCTGAAGGTGCTCGGCTCCCCGCCGGTCGAGTTCCGCAACGCCTATTCGATCGAGCCGCCCGCGAAGAAAGGCGGCTGCCTGCGCTGGATCTCGGAGAACGCCATGCTCGGCAAGGTCCAGGGCACCTTCTCGGTGCTCGAGCGGTGCATTCTCTCGGTGTACAGCTGTACGGCGACCGGCTACCACGGCGCGGAACACTACGGACAGATCGATGCCGGGCACTACCAGGCGTCCGGCGTGCTGCTGCTCGAGACGCGCCGGCTCTCCTCGTGGGAGATCCTGCTCACACGTGAAGGAGCGCCACCAGCCGGGCCGTCGACAGATAGTGATCCACCAGCAGCGCCGCGAACAGCCACATCAGGTAGCTGATCGAATAGCGGAACAGCCGCATGGGCAGGTGCGGCTGGGGAGCGAACTTCAGACGCAGCGCGTACGCGAGGAAGCGCACGCCGAGCGCCAGCGCCGCCGCCAGGTAGATCAGGCCGCTCATGCCGGTGATGAACGGCAGCAGCGTCACCACCAGCAGCAGTACCGAGTACAGCAGGATCTGCAGGCGCGTGTACTCCACGCCGTGCGTGACCGGCAGCATCGGAATCCCGACGCGCGCGTACTCGTCCTTGCGCGCGATCGCGAGCGCCCAGAAATGCGGCGGCGTCCACACGAAGATGATCAGAAACAGCAGCAGCGCATGCGGATCGACCGTGTTGGTCACGGCCGCCCAGCCGAGAATCGGCGGCGCCGCACCGGCCGCCCCGCCGATGACGATGTTCTGCGAGGTCGCGCGCTTCAGCCAGCCGGTGTAGATCACCGCATAGCCGATCAGCGACGCGAAGGTCAGCACCGCGGTGAGCGGATTGACCAGGATCGAGAGGATCGTCATGGCGAGCACGCCGAGCGCGGCGGCAAACAGCAGCGCGTTGCGCTCGGTCAGCTGCCCGCGCGGCAGCGGGCGCGAGCGGGTCCGCGACATCTGCTCATCGATGCGCCGGTCGAGCACGTGGTTGATGGCCGCGGCGCAGGCCGCTGCGAGCGCGATGCCGATCGTGCCCCACACCAGCGCGCGCAGCGGCGGCCAGCCGGGGCTCGCCAGCAGCGTACCGACCAGCGCGGTGAAGGTGATCAGCGCGACGATGCGCGGCTTGGTCAGTTCCAGGTAGCGACGCCAGGCGATCGGCGCGGCACTGGCGAGTTCCGAGAGGCTGTTCAACGCGCGGCACTCACTGGAAGGCCCGCACGACGCAGCGAGCGCAGTTTGTGCACCAGCGCGAGCAGTGCGATCAGCAGCACTGCGGCGCCGCCGGTGTGCGCCGTCGTGATCAGCAGCGGGAAACTCTCGAGCACCATGGTGATGCCGATGGCGAGCTGCAGCACGAGTGCGGCGAGCACCGCATACGCATAGGGCCGCGCTGCCACGAGTGAACGGCGGCTGATGATGTAGCCGCAGGCGCCGCCGAGCACCCCCGTCACGGCGAGCGCACCGAGTCGATGCGTGAAGTGGATCGCCACGCGCGCCGCGTTGGGCAGAATACCCCCCTGGTAGTCCACCCAGAGGCTGCGCCAGAGCACGAATGCGTCGCGGAAATCCATGTGCGGCGGCCACCAGTGGCCCTGGCAGGTCGGGAAGTCCGGACAGGCGTACTGCGCGTAGTTGGCGCTGGTCCAGGCGCCGAGGAAGAACTGCACCGCCAGCACGGCGAGCCCGACGAGCGAGAGCCGGTACGCGAGCTTCAGCGCCGCGGCGGCCGGCGCCGGCGGGGGGCGGCTCGAGGCACTCGCGCTGCGCTGCAGCGTCAGCCACATCCACCACAGCAGACCGAGGGTAGTCATGCCGAACAGCAGATGCAGCGTGACGATCGGCGGCTTCAGCAGCCAGGTCACCGTGAACATCCCGAGCACCGCCTGCACCACGACGGTCGCGAACAGCACCAGCGCATATGCGCTCCCGACGATCCGGCCACGCGAGGCGATGGCGAGCGCCGTGATGAGCAGTATCAGCACCCCGAGCGTGCCCGCCACGTAGCGGTGGATCATCTCGTGCCAGGCGTCATCGACGTCGAGCGGACGTCCCGGATAGCGGGCCTGCGCACGGGCGCTGTCGGCCGCGCCGATCGGGGTCAGGTGGCCGTAGCATTCCGGCCAGTCCGGGCAGCTGATGCCCGAGTTCGTCAGGCGCGTGTACGCCCCCAGCAGGATCACTGCGAAGCACAGCAGCACGCCGGCCAGCGACAGGCCGCGTATCCAGCGCTCGACGGATGCGGGGATCAAGAAACGGTACCTCCGGAAGGGTCGAGTATGGTAGCGCATCGGCGCCGGGCATGGCGCCGCCCCCCCCTTCAGGGGTGATTACGGCGCAGGCTCAGGACCAGCCAGATCACGCCGGCCGTCACCGCAAATGCCCACCACTGAATCGCATAGCCCCAGTTCTCCAGTGCCGGCATGCCGGGCAGCGTCCAGGCGCGCACGTAGCCGTCCGGGGCGGCCGGATCGAGCAGCAGGATCCGTCTCGCGAGCGGTCGCCCCAGCGCGGCGCTGAGCTCGGCGGTGCGCGGGAAGCTCGTCACCTTCGGCCAGTGCGGTCCGGGCGGTGGCGGGGCCCGCCCGAAGGACAGCCCGGCCGTCGGCAGCGGCCCGACCCGCCCGATGACCGTGACGGGCCCGCTCGCGGCGAGGTGCGTATCGGGCAACCGCGAACGGCGGCCCGTGAAGGCGACCCAGCCCCGATCGACCAGCACCGCAGGGGCGCCGGCGCGCAGCAGCGGGGTCAGCACCTCATAGCCGTCCGCGCCGTCGTGAATGCTGTTGTCGAGCAGGAACTGGTGGGCCCCGTCGTAGCGGCCCCGCACGCTCACGCGCTGATAGAGGGGCACGGCGCTCAGCGGCGCGCTGCCGAGCGCGATCACGTGCGCCGCGCCTCGCTCGAAGCGTGCGTACTGTGCGGCGCGCTGCTCACCGAGGTGCCACTGCCAACGGCCGAGCAGCCCGAATACCGCCGCAAGTGCGGCCATGAGCAGCGTCAGCGCCATCGAAGGCGCGAACTCGCGGCGGCCGAGCCGCAGCCGCGTGCTCACCGGGATCGCCGCGCGCGCCAAAACCGGTACAATCGAACCATGCCACCGCTGTTCAGGCTGCTGGTTCTGCTCTCGCTCGGCGCCATCATCGCAAGCCTCGGCTCGGGGCTGTTTCACCTGGCGCGCGGCACGCGCGAGGACTCCGGCAAGATGGTCCGCGCGCTGACCATCCGCATCACCCTGTCGATCGCGTTGTTCGCACTGCTCATGCTCGCCTGGTACGCAGGCCTGATCACCCCGCACGGCTTCGCGCCGCGGCACTGAGCGCCCGCGCGACGGCCAGGGCGAGAGCGAGCGCGCCGCCGGCCGCTCACAGCCAATAGACGAACACGAACAGGCACAGCCACACCACGTCGACGAAGTGCCAGTACCAGGCCACCGCCTCGAACGCGAAGTGACGCTCCGGGGTGAAGTGACCACGCAGGACGCGCACCCAGATCACCAGCAGCATGATCGCCCCGATGGTCACGTGCAGGCCGTGAAAGCCGGTCAGCATGAAGAACGTCGAGCCGTAGATCCCCGTGGTCAGGCGCAGGTTCATGTGCATGTAGGCGTCGTAGTACTCGTGCGCCTGCAGGCCGACGAACGTGAACCCGAGCAGAAACGTCAGCGCCAGAAACACCGTCAGCATGCGCCGCTTGCCCGCGCGCAGCGCATGGTGGGCGATCGTGATGGTCAGTCCGCTGGTGAGCAGCACGAGTGTATTGACCGCCGCCACGCCGGTCG
>JAKADE010000356.1 GCA_021820785.1 Pseudomonadota bacterium | reverse complement strand
ACCCCGATCAGTCGCTCTATCCGTCCGATTCGGTGCCGGCGGTGGTGCGGCGCATCAACTCGGCACTGCGGCGCGCCGACCAGATCGACCATGCAGAAGGCCATGACGGCATCGACTGGCTGAAGCCGATCGTCGCCGATGCCGAGGCCGGTTTCGGTGGCGTGTTGAACGCGTTCGAGCTGATGAAGCAGCTGATCGAGGCGGGCGCGGCCGGTGCGCACTTCGAGGACCAGCTGTCCTCGGCGAAGAAGTGCGGCCACATGGGTGGCAAGGTGCTCGTCCCGACCCAGGAAGCGATCAACAAGCTGCTCGCGGCCCGGCTCGCTGCCGATGTGTGCAACGTGCCGACCGTGCTCGTCGCGCGGACCGATGCGGAAGGGGCCAAGCTCCTCACCGCGGACGTCGATGAGCGCGACCGGCCGTTCATCGATACGGCGCGCGGCCGCACCGCCGAGGGGTTCTTCCATGTCCGTGCCGGCCTCGAGCAGGCGATCGCCCGAGCGCTGGCGTATGCCCCCTATGCGGACCTGGTGTGGTGCGAGACGGCCAAGCCCGATCTCGAGGAGGCCCGCCGCTTCGCCGAAGCGGTGCACCGGCGCTTCCCCGACAAGCTGCTCGCGTACAACTGCTCCCCGTCGTTCAACTGGAAGCGCAAGCTCGATGACGGGACCATCGCTCGCTTTCAGCGCGAGCTCGGCGCCATGGGCTACCGGTTCCAGTTCATCACGCTGGCGGGGTTCCATGCCCTGAACTTCTCGATGTTCGAGCTGGCGCGCGGCTATCGGGATCGGCAGATGGCCGCCTACGTCGAGCTGCAGGAGGCGGAGTTTGCCGCCGAGCGGCATGGATATAGCGCAACGCGCCATCAGCGCGAAGTCGGCGCCGGCTATTTCGATGAGCTGACGCAGGCCATCACGGGCGGGACGTCCTCGCTCGAGGCGCTTGCCGGCAGCACGGAGGCGCAGCAGTTCGCCACCGGCTGAGCGGCGTGTCGATATACTCGCCGGATGAGTCTTCAGCGACTGTTTCCGACGGTGATCTACGCCCGGCGAGTGCCAGCCGCGGCCCGGCTCGGGCCGCGGCTGCTGCGCGAATGCCGGCAGCTGCAGCTGGATGATGCGGGCGGACGGCGCTGGTCGGCGAAGAATTATCCGGGCGGCTATACCTCGTATGGCTCGGCGTTCCGAATGCACCAGCTGTCGCCGACGTTCGCAGCGCTGGAGCGGGCGATCGATCCGCACGTGGCGGCGTTCGCCCGCGCGCTCGAGCTCGATCTGACCGGCCGCGCGCTCAGCATGACCGACTGCTGGGTGAATATCATGCCGCGCGGTACCGCGCACGGGCTGCACTTGCACCCGCTCGCGACGATCAGTGGCACGTTCTATCTGAAGACCCCGCGCGGCTGCGCGGCTTTGAAACTGGAGGACCCGCGCCTCGAGCGGATGATGGCCGCGCCGCCGCGGCGCCGCGGTGCGAGCCGCGCCAACCGGCCTTGGGTCGAGATCCCGGCGGCCGCCGGCAGCGTCGTGCTGTTCGAGAGCTGGTTGCGCCACGAGGTCCCGGCCAACCCAGCCGGTGAGCGCATCAGCATCAGCTTCAATTATGGGTGGTTCTGAAGCCTGCGCCGCAGCCACGCTGCGCACGCGATCGACAGCCCGCTAGAGTCTTCCGGTGTCCCGTTCAGTGCGGCGGTGGCGCAGAGTCGCCGGCGCGCAGCGCGCGCCGGCGTTCAACCGGGGCTTTGCCTCAGTGATCGTGGTGGCCGTGCGGTCCGTGCACGTGACCGTGGGACAGTTCTTCCTCGGTGGCGGCCCGCACGTCTTCGATTCGCACCTCGAAGTGCAGGCTCTTGCCCGCCAGCGGGTGGTTGCCGTCGAGGGTCACCATGTCGCCGAGGATCTTGGTCACCGTGACGGCTTGGGTCCCTTCGGGGCTCTGCGCATGCAGGCGCATTCCGATCTTCACATCCTTGATCCCACGCAGCGCCCGGCGCGGGACGTTCTGCACTAGACCCTGGTCATACTCACCGTAGCCTTGCGCAGGCGGCACCGTGACGGAGAGCTCGTCGCCTGAATTCTTGCCCGTCAGTTCCTGCTCCAGGCCCGGGATGAGGTTGCCGTGACCGTGCAGGTAGGCGAGCGGCTCGCCGGCTTCCGAGCGGTCGATGACCGTGCCGGTGTCGTCTTTGAGGGTGTAGTGAATGCTGACGACGGAATCTGTGCCAATGGCCATCGAAGGGGCTCCGGGAGTGCAGAAGAGGGGAAACGGCGCAGGGGACCTGCGCGAATGGCCTGAATTCTAGCGCGCGGAGCGGGGCGGCGTCACGCCGGGGGGTGAGGGGCTCTACCGAAAGGAATACGCGCACCGCCCTCGCGCTGTACAGAGCACGCACCCCCGCGATGGACATGTCACAGGGCCTTTGGATCTCTAGACTTGCGCGCGCTGGTTAATCCAAAGGAAGAAACACATGGTCATTGCTGCTTCTCAGATCCTCCTCACCTTCGCGCTGCTGATCGGCTACTCGATCGACACCATCGCCTCGAAGAGCGAGTAATACGGGTCGACCCCGCGCGTAGGCGCGGGCCGACATTCATTTCGGAACGACGCTTTTGACGATGGACGCATCGAGCGTCTCATAGTCGGCGTACGAAATCGTCTCGTAAAGTTCCTGGCGGGTCTGCATCCGGCCGATGAGGCTCTTCGGACCGCCCTCGCGGGCGATCGTGGCGTACAGCTCCTCGTGGGCCCTCGCCGCGATCCGCAGCGCGCTCACCGGCCAGATCACCATCCGATAGCCCATGGCGCGGAACTCTTCGGCCGTGAAGTACGGCGTGCGGCCGAACTCCGTCATGTTCGCGAGCAGCGGCGCATCGATACGCGCGGCGAACTCGCGGAACATCTCCGCGCTGGTCAGGGCTTCCGGAAAGATCGCATCGGCACCGGCCTCGAGATACCGCCGGGCCCGGGCGACCGCACCGTCGAGTCCCTCGCTGGCTGCCGCGTCGGTGCGTGCGATGATGTACAGGTGACGCCGGGCGCGCGCCGCCGCGGCGATCTTGGCGGCCATCTCCTCGGGCGCGACCAGTCGTTTGTCGTTGAGGTGGCCGCACTTCTTCGGCAACACCTGGTCCTCGATGTGCACGGCCGCCGCACCAGCGTCCTCGAACGCGCGCACCATGTGCATGACATTCAGCGCTTCGCCATAACCGGTGTCCCCGTCGACCAGGACCGGCAGCGCGCTGGCGCGGCTCACCTGGCGGATGAACCCGCACACGTCCTCCACGGTGATGATGCCGAGGTCAGGCAAACCCATCGAGGCGCTCATCGCGGCACCCGAGAGGTACAGTGCCTCGAATCCGGCCCGCTTGGCCTGCAGCGCCGCAAGTCCGTTGTAAGCGCCCGGCAGGGGCAGGATCGGACCGCGGCGCACGAGCGCCCGGAAGCGCTCGCCGGCGGGCGTGGCGGGCTGATCTGCGCCAATCAGATACGTGCTCAACGCCGCGGCCCTCAGATGACGAACAGGTCGAGATACTCGTGGACCGGGGTGCGCGCGAGCCGGTCCTGCTCGAGCGACAGCTCGGCGATCACGCGCTGCTGCTTCTCCGGGAACCGCCGTGCCAGATTGCGGCGGAACTTCTCGATCAGCAGCGGGATGCCCTCGGTGCGGCGCCGCCGGTGGCCGATCGGGTACTCGACCACGACCTCCGGCAGCTCGCGCCCGTCCTTCAGGCGCACCGTGACCGCATTGGCGATCGAGCGCTTCTCAGGGTCGAGGTAATCGCGGGTGAACTGCGGGTCCTCGACGCAATGGATCTTCGCCCGCAGCGCATCGATGCGCGGATCGGCCGCCACACCGTCCTCGTAGTCCGCGGCGGTGAGGCGCCCGAACAGCAGCGGCACGGCCATCATGTACTGGATGCAGTGATCGCGGTCGGCAGGATTGGCGAGCGGGCCGTGCTTGTCGATGATGCGCACGCACGCCTCGTGCGTGCGCACCGTGATGCGCTCGATCGCCTCGGCACCGACACCGAGTTCGCCGAGCTGCCGGTGCAGCTGCATCGCGGCTTCCACGGCCGTCTGCGCGTGGAACTCGGCGGGGTAGGAAATCTTGAACAGCACGTTCTCCATGACGTACGAGCCGTAGCTGCGCGAGAACTTCAGCGGCTGACCTTTGAACAGCGCGTCGTAGAAGCCCCAG
>JAKADE010000355.1 GCA_021820785.1 Pseudomonadota bacterium | reverse complement strand
AGCGATTCAAGCGCACGGCCCGTGAGGTGGTTCGGGATCAGGTGGGTGGTGCGGGCGAACCAGAATTCGGAGATGCGGTTGAGCACCTCGCCCTTGCCCGGGATCGGATCGGGCAGCACCACGTCAAAGGCGGACAGCCGATCGGTGGTCACGATCAGCAGCGCGTCGGGGCCCGCGGCATATATGTCGCGAACCTTGCCCTCGTGGATCTTCTCAAGGCCGCGCAGTGAGGTGCGGTAGACAGTGGGTGCATCCATGCTTGCTACTATAGCAGCGCATGCACCGCCCGCACGTCCCCGCACGCTCATGAGATACACCGGCAAGCTCACCGGGGGGCTGCTCGGCTTCGTGCTCGGCTTCGGACCGGTCGGGGCCGTGCTCGGGGCGCTGATCGGCCACCAGTTCGATGCCCATGCCGAGCGGCGCGAGGCCGGCGGGCACGCCGGCGGCGCCGCGGCGGTCGGGGAGCGTTTCTTTCGCGCCACCTTCCGTGTGATGGGCTGTCTCGCCAAGGCCGACGGCCACGTCTCGGAGCAGGAGATCGCCGCGGCGCGTGCCGTCATGGGGCAACTCGGACTCACCGGCGAGCAGGTGCGCGCGGCCATCGAGCATTTCACGGCGGGCAAGCAGCCGGACTTCGATCTGCAGGGGCAGATCGCCGAGCTGAACCGGGTGTGTCTTGGCCGCCCGCACCTGAAGCGGGTGTTTCTGGAACTGCAGATCCGTGCCGCCCTCGCGGGCAACGATCTCGACGGGCCGGTGCGTCCGCTGCTGCGGCAGATCGCCGCTCGCCTCGGGATCTCGGCGTTCGAGTTCGCCCACATCGAGGCCGCGTTGCGGGCTCAGGCGCGCCCGTTCGGCCCATCGGCCGCGGCCGCAGCCCGCGGCGAGGATCTGGAGCGCGCCTATCGGGTGCTCGGGGTTGCCGCTGCCGACAGCGACCGCGACGTCATCAAGGCGTACCGGCGTCAGTTGAGCCGCCATCACCCGGACAAGCTCAAGGCCAATGGCTTGCCGGACTCGATGCTCGAGCACGCCAAACAGCGCACCCAGCAGATCATCGAGGCGTACGAGCTGATCCGCGAGCGGCGCCGGATGCAGGCCTGAGCGCCTCGCGGGTGACAGAAGCCCTGCCGGTGCTTAATCTCTGTGCGTCATGTGGGCGCGCATCTGGGCATTCCTCGACGATTGGTTCTTCGGCTCCGCCGCGGCCGGCGCGTCGGCCCGCGGCCGGCTGATCCGCGCGCTGAGCTACCTGTACGCGGTGCTGCGCGACCTGACGGGCGGGCAGATCAACCTGCGTGCGATGGGGCTGGTATACACCACGCTGCTCACCCTGATCCCGCTGGCTGCATTCAGTTTCGCGATCCTCAAGCTGTTCGGCGCCGGCGGCGATCTGCAGCCGGTGGTCTATCAGTTCTTCAGCGCCCTCGGGCCGGCGGATGCCGCGAAGCTGACCGCGCGCGTGGTGCTGTTCGCCAACCACGTCGGCGGTGGAGTGCTCGGCTCGGTCGGCTTCGCGCTGCTCGCCTGGACACTGATCGGCACCATCAAGAAAGTCGAGGACAGCTTCAACTTCCTCTGGCGCGTGCAGAAGGCGCGCAGCTTCGCGCGGCGCATCACCGAGTACCTCACCCTGGTGGTCGGCGGGCCGGTCATCCTGGTGATGTTCATCGGCTTCTCGCACCGTGCCATCGACAGCGCGCCGTTTCGCGACTTGCGACGCTTGCCGTGGATCGATCTGCTCGCCGCCGCGGGGATCAAGGTCGCCCCCTACATCACGGTCATCGTGTTCTTCACCGGGCTGTACCTGATGGTGCCCAATACGCGCGTGCGCTGGCGCGCGGCGATGATCGGCGCACTGGTGGCGGGCGTGATCTGGGCCGCCGTGGGGCGCGTGTTCACGGCCTTCGTGGTGCACTCGACGCGGCTTGCGATCGTCTACGCGGGTTTCGCCTTCATCGTCGCGGGGCTGCTGTGGACGTACCTGGGCTGGCTGATCCTCCTGGCCGGGGCGCAGCTCTCGTTCTACATCCAGAACCCGATGTACCTGCGCCTGGGGCTGCAGGAGCTGAAGCTCTCCGGCGCGGAGTCCGAGCAGCTGGCGCTGCGCATGATGTACCTGGTGGGGCGCGCCTACCTGACGGGCGAGCGGCGCTGGAGTCTGACCGCGCTCGCCACCGAACTCGGACTGCCGGGTATCGCGGTGGCGCAGATGGTCACGGCCCTCGAGCACTGCGGCATCCTGGTGGTGACCGAGGAGGACGAGCTGTTGCCGGCCCGCGACCTCGGGCGCATCCGGGTCGCGGAGATCCTCGATGTCGCGCGCAGCCGCCGTCCCGGAGACTTCACGCCGCGCGTCGTGCCGATTCCGCCGGTCGACCGGTTGCTCGCCGCGATCGACGAGGCGCGCCGCAGCCGCTGTGCCGACCTGACGCTGCGTGAGCTGGTGCAGGAACCGCCGCGCCCGGCGCTCGTGGTGGCCTCCGCCGGCAGCGGCGCATAGCGGCGAGCGCTAGATCGTCTCGGTACCCGTCGCGGTGCCGACCAGCAGCACGTCCGCCGGACGCTTCGCGAACAGCCCCACCGTCACCACGCCGGCGATCTGGTTCAGCTCGCACTCGAGCGCGCACGGGTCGGCGATCGACAGTCCGTGCACGTCGAGGACATGGTTGCCGTTGTCCGTCACGCACTCGCGCCGCCACACCGGCCGCCCGCCGCGCGCCTCGAGGGCGCGGGCCACCAGCTCGCGCGCCATGGGTATGACCTCGATCGGCAGCGGAAACGCCCCGAGCGTATCGACCAGCTTGCCGTCATCGACGATGCACACGAAGCGCTGCGCGGCCGCCGCGACGATCTTCTCGCGAGTCAGTGCCCCGCCGCCGCCCTTGATGAGGTGGCGGGCGCGGGTCGCCTCATCGGCGCCATCCACGTACACGTGGATCGCGGCGACCTCGTTGAGGTCGAGCACCTCGATGCCCGCCGCGTGCAGCAGGCGGGTGGTCGCCTCGGAGCTCGAGACGGCCGAGCGCACCAGCCCGGGGTGCGCCGCGAGCGCTGCGATGAAATGTCCGACGGTCGAGCCGGTGCCGACGCCGAGCACGTTGCCGGGTTCCACGTAGCGCAGTGCCGCTGCGGCGCTGCGGCGCTTCTTGGCGTTCGCTTCGGAGTCTTTGGAGCCTGCGGAGATGATCTGATTCACAGCTGTTTTCCCGAGTCCGGAAACGAATGTGCCCGCTTGCGCGGGCACGAGGCATCGAACTTTGATTCACTCGGCGGCCGCCGAAGCGGCCGCCGAGTGAAAGGCCTTACTTCTTCTTCGCAGC
The DNA here is from genome assembly GCA_021820785.1 of Pseudomonadota bacterium. The sequence goes on along the minus strand of JAKADE010000355.1, from coordinate 872 downwards.
TTTCTTCTTCGCGGCCTTCTTCTTTGCCTTCGCCATGTTGGCTCTCCAGTTGACGGGTTAGTCCGAGGGCCGAGTATATACATGCGAAACAAAAATACAAGCAAGTCCGAAGAGGATGTGTTAACGCCGCACAGAATTCCCCGACGCGCAGTGTGTTCCCGCCGCTCACCGCAGCGTGCGCACGCGTCCGCAGTACACGACGCCGCGCTCGGTGATCACCATGTCGAGCGGCACATCGTGCACGGTGCGTTCAATGCGATCGAGCTGCTGCAGCGCGTAGGCGAGTCCGACGAGCAGCGGCCGCGCGCCCGGCGCGCTCGAGCGCATGAATGCGAGCGCGCGATCGTAGTAACCACCGCCCATGCCGAGCCGGTTGCCGCGCCGGTCGAAGCCGACGAGCGGGATGAACAGGACATCGAGCAGTCGCGCGCTCGGCAGTGCCGCGCCGCGCGGTTCGGGAATGCCGAAGCGGTTGTGCTGCACGCGTGTGCCGTAGGCGACGAATTGCATCGAGCGTGATTCGGGGGCCGCGTCGATGCGCGGCAGATAGATCCGGCAGCCGCGGCGGCGGGCGAGGGCGAGGAGTGCGCCGGTATCGAGTTCTTCGGGCAGCGAGAGGTACAGACCGATCCGCAGCGCCGGATGCAGCAATCCGGTCCGATCGGCGAACAACGTCACCCTGCGCGCGCAGCGCGCGCGCTCGGCCGACGAGATGCTCCGGCGTGCCCGCCGGAGATCGGCCCGCAGCGCCGCGCGGGCCTGCTGCAGGCTGGAATCAGAGAGCGTCACCCGCCTGTGCCGGTGCGAACCGTTGCTCTCGAACCGGAGCAACAAGTGGGACGGGCTGCGGCAGGTAAGGCTTTCCGCTCAGG